>CAJXUU010000279.1 GCA_913061325.1 uncultured Saprospirales bacterium
ATTTCTGCCTGTCTCGTGGGCTCGGAGATGTGTATAAGAGACAGATAAAATATAGTGCTTTGGTGTAAATCAAAATAAATTACAGACAAATGATTAGCTCTAAAACCAGATACGGAAAAATTAAAATTCGGTTATAAAACCAATTCCATTTTCACTTATACCTAACCGTGTAGTAACAGATTCATTATAAGAAACCACAGATTTATTTATCTTTTTTATTGCACTGCTACTTATTAATAGAGACACGATAGTGCCTATAGCTGATGCAACATATATTGTTGTATTGGATTCTTGTCCAGATAAAGTATTTCCAAGTTGCCATCCAAACATGAAACTTGAAGGGAGTCCAATAATGTTACCTAATATATTCTGATTTCGACCTTTCGCGAATAACTGTTGTGCTTCTATATTGCCGATTTCGTCATATAAATACATCACGTTATCACTCGAATAGTTCTTTTCTTTTGAATATACTTTAGGGCCGAAATATCCATTTTTTAAATACAAAATTGGGTAAGGTGATTTTTTAAGACTTGTAGTCTCACCGTTTTTAATAATAACAACGTTATCTGGACCTAGGTTGACTATTGTACCATCCGCATAAATTAAGGCGGATAATTTAGAAATAGATGTAGTGAAAACTCTTTCATCTGCTAGAACAGATTTATTGTATATCACATGTTTTTCATTAAGCTCAATTAACTTAATGGCTATTGTATCACCATTTCTCTTTACGAGTTTCTCTTGCGCACTTGAACTGCAAATAATTATGAATGTTAGAATGGTAGTTGTAATTAATTTAAGCATGTGTTTGTGTATTTGGTTTGAAAAGCAATGATACCAAATATCCTTATCATCTTCAATTTAATCAATCTTTTATGCTGAATTGGTGTCTTTTGATCAGCTTCTACTCATTACCATCTTCATAAATAAATTAGTAGACATATTCCTAGCGGCATTCTTTAATCTAAATGCTCCATCTCCTTCGAAATGTTCATCGATCGTAGCAAACCACAAATGAAGCCAATGACCAAAGTAGTCTTGAGTTATCATCTGATTTGATTTCTTATCTACGTCAATATGTGCTTGCATTGGATCCCCTTTGTACCGTCTGACGCCTAAAAGATTAGTTTCCCAAAAATCAGTCAAATGAGAAAGATGATGATCCCAATCTTTTACTTGTGAATTAAATATTGGACCGAGCAATTCATCCTTTCTAATTTTTTTATAGAAAGTGTTTACTAAAAATGATATCTCCTCCCTCGATTCTAGTTTACGTAATGTGGTCATCTATCTTCTTTTAGGCAAATAGCAATATATAAAAGCCTTGTTTTTAGGGCCGATGTAAATATAAGACTTAATTGTCTTTTATTGTGTAAGTAAAAATTAGATGTGACTCTTTTGTGGCAAATGAGGAGAAAGGGTCAATTTGTTTGTCAATCAAAGGAAGTGTTGGCGAAGAAGTTATTGTTAGATCAAACGATAAGTTAACAAGTATATTCGCTATTCAAAATATAATTCCTCAACCACAGAATTACTTAGACATCAGATACAATGATTCTCTTAAAATTTGCGATAATAAATTTGTGTAAGAAGCTATTCTTTTACTTCCTGACTATCATATTGATATTGATAATAATGATAGTAATTGTAATAACCTATCCGAGGTAGAAACGGTGTGCACTAAGGTAAGTAGCTATGAGTATCCAAAAGATGAGCAAAGAATTTCTATTTATCCAAATCCGACTCAAGATAGATTTACAGTTACCTCAAAAATAAATAAGGCATATTCATTAGTCGATTTGAATGGGAAAACCAGAGGGCGAGGAATGGTTTCGGAAGAAGACTCAGTCGATATGTCACATTTGGAGGGAGGTATATATATATTGATATTCGAATATGGCTTAGTATTAGAAGTAGTTAAGTTATAACTGTTCTTGATTTTACCCATAACTGCTGCAAAGTAGCTTACCAATTTGTGATTTTCTGCCATTTGTGTTTGAGAAAAACGATGCTGGATATTAAATAAGTGACCTTGAGGTCTAAGCGGATACTGGAATTTATAGAGGACCATTAAGAGCGGTTATTACTTCTTATAAATTCGCTTTCTGAATTGCGTCTAAATCTGGTATCCAATACTCACCTGAGAAATGAAATAATTTAACCTATCATGACCGTAAATGTCTCCTCTGTTTGGTGCGACATCATAGAATGATTTAAACATAGGATTATATCTTAAATTTAGACCAATATTGAAATTTTTATAAATTCTCTTTGATGCTGATAACCAAAATAGAGCTCCAAATTTATTTGTGACTGGATATGGATAACCTTCAATAATGTAATTTTCGAAATAGAATACTAGATAAGGTTTGTGATATGTCAAACCACTACCAAGATTAATACTAAAGGAATTTAGATTCAATAACTCGTACCCTAAGAGAACCGATATTGAATTAACATTCAAATTAATATCCGTAGTGCTATATTCAGTGCAGATAACTTTATTAGCAAACTGAGTATGCTTATAATATTCTATTCCCGATATGAAACGTACATATTTAGCGGTAAACCTGAAATTTGGGATGTAAGAATCATTATCATAAGACTTATTAAAATCATTTCTTAGAGCCTGAATATTAGTTGTCTGGTGCGAAATTAATGGAAGAGAAATTTCAAACTTCATTTTTTGTGCATCAATCTTTATAATTGATAATACCAGTATGAAAGTTAGAGTAGCTAGTTGTAATTGATTTTTCATATGGATTCGATTAGTTTAGTGATGGCACAAACTGATGTTGGGTAATTCTAAGTCAGTCCTGCTAGATTAAGAACGTGTATCAAAGTAATTTTGTCTATTATTTAAGGATAGATCATGTACAATTATGCTATGATTATGCCTTTTTGTCACTTCCAAATCACTCATTTCTACCACCCTTGTCAGTTCCTAACTAACAAAAAGTCAGTTTTTCGCATTGGCATATTGATTGACTATATGTAGTTGTACAATTAAATTAGAAAATAACATCAAACACATAATATGAGCAAAATAATTGGAATTGACTTAGGAACAACCAATTCATGTGTAGCTGTGATGGAAGGTAATGAACCTGTAGTTATCCCAAACGAAGAGGGTAAAAGAACTACACCTTCTATTGTAGCTTTCATGGACAATGGTGAACGAAAAATCGGTGACCCTGCTAAAAGACAGGCGATCACGAATCCAACAAAGACAATAGCGTCTATCAAAAGATTCATGGGTAACAGATTCAGCGAAATCGGTAAAGAAGCTGACCGTAGCCCTTATACTGTAATCAAAGGAGACAATGACACAGTAAGAGTAAAAATCGATGATAGAGAATACACAGCACAGGAAATTTCTGCAATGGTCCTTCAAAAAATGAAGAAGACAGCGGAAGATTTCTTAGGTCATGAAGTAACTGAAGCAGTAATTACAGTACCAGCATACTTTAACGATAGTCAAAGACAAGCAACGAAAGAAGCTGGTCAGATCGCTGGACTTAAAGTAGCAAGAATTATCAATGAGCCTACGGCAGCTGCATTGGCTTACGGACTTGACAAAAAAGGTCAAGAGCAAACGATAGCTGTATACGATTTAGGTGGTGGAACTTTTGATATCTCTATCCTAGAATTAGGAGACGGAGTATTCGAAGTGAAATCTACTAATGGTGATACTCACTTAGGAGGTGATGATTTTGATCAGGTATTGATTGATTTCTTAGCGGAAACTTTCATCTCTCAAGAGAATATGGATCTAAGAAAAGACCCTATGGCTCTTCAGAGATTAAAAGAAGCAGCGGAAAAAGCAAAAGTTGAGCTTTCTTCTGGTATGGAAACTGAAGTAAATCTTCCATATGTAACAGCTGTAGACGGTGTGCCAAAGCATTTAGTTGTAAAGATCTCAAGATCTAAATTCGAGCAATTAGCTGCAGACTTAGTACAAAGAACATTGAAGCCTTGTGCTGAAGCATTGAAAGATGCAGGTCTATCGAAATCTGATATCGACGAAGTTATCTTGGTAGGTGGTTCAACAAGAATCCCAAAAATCCAAGAAGTTGTTGAAGAGTTCTTCGGTAAGAAGCCTAACAAAACAGTAAATCCTGATGAAGTTGTAGCAATTGGTGCAGCGATCCAAGGAGGTGTATTGACGGGTGATGTACAAGATGTACTTCTTCTTGACGTAACTCCACTTTCTCTTGGTATAGAAGTGATGGGAGGTGTATACGATGTAGTAATCGAATCTAACAGTACGATTCCTACTAAGAAAAACAAGACATACTCAACAGCGGCAGATAATCAGCCAAGTGTTGAGATCCATGTATTACAAGGAGAGAGACCAATGGCCAAAGATAACAGGTCATTAGGTAGATTTATCTTGAGTGACATACCTCCAGCACAAAGGGGAGTGCCTCAGATCGAAGTGACATTTGACATCGATGCGAACGGTATCCTTAATGTATCTTCTAAAGATAAAGGTACTGGAAAAGAGCAGAGCATCAGAATCGAAGCTTCTACTGGACTATCAGATGCAGAAATCGCAAGAATGAAGGCTGAAGCTGAAGCAAATGCTGATGAGGATAAAATTGTGAAGGAAAGAGTTGAGAAGCTGAATGCGGCGGACAGCTTAATATTCCAAACAGAAAAGCAGATCAAAGATTACGGTGACAAGGTTCCTGCTGAGAAAAAAGAGGTTATCGAAAAAGCTGCGGCTGACTTGAAAGAGGCACACACAGCTGAAGATATGGAGGGCATCGAAAAGCATATGGAAGCATTAAATGCAGCATGGACAGCAGCGAGTGAAGACATCTACAAAGCACAAGGTGCTGATGGTGACCCAGGAGCTGGAGAAGGTGATGCTGGTGCGAGTGCTGATGAAGGCACTGACGATACTGCGGCAGAAGATGTAGAATTCGAAGAAGTCGAGGAGAAATAAACTAACGGTTTTTGTCAGTTTATAAATTAACAATTTTTGTTAATTAATAATTAACGGGTTTTGTTAATTATCATTCTTCTAAAGATAAGGTCTGGATGCTCTTTTATTTAATTAGAGCATCCATTACCAAAGATGGAATTTTTTAAATAAGCGAAGAGGCTTTTATGGATAACGATCTGTAAAGCCTCTTCTGTGTTTTAGGCAGCCCTTAATCGATCGTTGAGTTGAGGCACGAAAATCGGTGAGCGATTAATGAAGAAACAAAATAAATAAGATGCCCATCCATTGGATTCAGCAACGAACAATTGGATTCTACAGCGAACTATTTCTGCCTTAATTAACGTTACTATCTTTGTATTCGTTACTAAATCAAAGTCTATACATGAAACCGTTTTGGTCATTTATTATATTATTTTATTTGTCAATTTCAGTTGCTTTTTCTCAAGAAGATCAACCTGATTCTAACAAAGAGGACAATCCAGAATATACAGAGGAAGAAGAATTCGAACCAATTAAATTAAATTTTTACGAAGCAAGTTTTTCATCAGTAATACCGTCCGGACGATTTGCCGACAAAGTAGATCAATCTGTATTTTGGGGTATCAATCTTTCATATCTAAGACAGCTAAAGGAAGAAAATCCTGCATTCGTTGGAGTTGAAGTTTACCATTCATTTATGGGGTCATTGACAAGAAATTATGAAGATTCAGTAAATGGTGATTTTGTAGAAGTAGCAGGAAGAATGAATGCCAGTGCGTTAGGGCTAAATCTAATAGGAAGATATTATTCAAATTTAAAAATAGGGCCCATAGAACCGTTTTTCGAAGTTCATTTTGGAGGTAAATGGTTATATTCTTATCTTTCAGAATCTGGATTTTTCTCAAATGACGAACAATATGATAATTACGATTTTATTAAAGGAGATTTGGTCCTTGCATATGGGGGAGCTATTGGGATACAAACGTATCTTGATCAAAACTTTTATTTTTCTTTAAAAGGAAGCTACCAAGTCACAAATTCTGCGGAGTTTTATAGGCGTATAGAAGATGAAATCAATGTCTTTCCATTATTCCCTATTGATGGATTCGAAATTATTAATTCTGTAACCAACAATGTGAAGATCGATATTGGATTTACATATTTATATTGATCATTGATCTGTAAAAATAATTCGTTGATCTAAGATTGGGTTAATCAACAAATGATTTCATCGATCTTATTGTTATTAATAAACACTAAGAGTATATTTGAAATCGAAACATGAAACTAATGAAAGTAGACTTAAAGAAACTATTTGCTAGCGACGATATTACCAATGCAAAAATGCAAACTGCACTAATCACAGCTATAGGTAAAAATGCAAGTGAAGAATTTGATTATTTGAAATTTAAAGTATCCGTAAAAAAGATGCTTGAGATGGGCATGGATAGAGAGACAGCAGTAAAATCAGCATTTGCAACTGCATCAGTAATGGGTATGACTAAAAATAAGCTTGTTTCATCAGCGAAGAAGTATAAAGGAGCTCTCGATAAAGAGAGAGACCAATTTGCTATTGCACTTAAGAATAAGATTGCCAAAAATGTAGACGGTAAGAGGGTAGAGGCAGAAAAATTAAAGAAAGAAATCTTAAGTCATAAAGAAAAGATAGCCAAACTGCTCACGGAGATTGAAATCTATGAAGAAAAGATTGGTCAAGTAGATGATGTAATAAATGATGCAAAAGAAAAAATAGAGTCTACTAGAAATGATTTCAAGACTACGTTTGATGCGATTTACATTCAAATAGAAGAAGATATGCTTAATATTGATAGTGCACTGTAAACAGTCATGAAATGGAATTTTTCGCGTTTGATATCAACGTGTCGAAGAAAACTACTATATTCAACATTCAGAACAAAAGCCTTACAAAGGGCATAAGAAAACATAAATTGAGAATTAATGGAAAACACAGAGTTTAAATCAAAATCATTTTGGAGTAGACCAGAAGGGACTACTGGCGCATTATTTTTAGCAGCAATTGTTGGAGGACTTGGATATTTAGTATTTACTAATATGGCTGATCTGATAAGTTTTGTAGGTGCGGGTATTGGCTTAGTTGCAAGTATTTTAGTTCTTGGTGCCCTTATCTACATGGTGCTAGATCCTAAAATGAGGACATTAGTAGGTTATATGTATAAATCTATCATGAGATGGGTCACTGGCGTTTTTGTAACAATCGATCCTGTGGGAATTCTTAAAAACTACATTGATGACCTAAAAGACAATCTCAAAAAAATGAGCAGCCAGATTGGTAGTCTCAAAGGACAAATGAGAAAGCTTAAAACGATAGTAGCTGATAATAATAAAGACATTGAGAAGAACATGGCTATTGCGAGAAAAGCAAAGCAAATGGGCGATCAAAAGAATATGATGTTGTCAAGTCGTAAAGCAGCTAGACTTAAAGAAAGCAATGGAAAATATTCTCAATTGCACTCAAAGATGTCAATCCTGTACAAGGTTCTCTCTAAAATGTATACCAATTCTGAAATATTACTTGAGGATACAGTAGATCAAGTAAAAGTAAAGGAACAAGAAAGAAAGGCAATCAGAGCAAGTCATTCTGCTATGTCTTCTGCAATGAGCATCATCAAAGGAGATGGAGACAAGCGTGCAATGTTTGATCAAGCTATGGAAGTTATTGCTGATGATGTATCCAACAAAGTAGGTGAAATGGAGCGTTTCATGGAAATGTCTTCTGACTTCATGAATAGTGTAGATCCTGTCTCTTATACACATCTCCGAGCCCACGAGACAGGCAGAAATC
>CAJXUU010000280.1 GCA_913061325.1 uncultured Saprospirales bacterium
TTAAGTTTGATTGGTTTGGTGGAGGAACAAAAGAAGACTGGTGGTTTGGAATATCTGAAGGATTTGGAACAATTGCTATGATGGTCAATTTTGTGGTAACGAATGTGATTTCTAAGTTTACACCAGCTCCTCCCCAAGAAGTACAAGAAATAGAAGAGAATATTCGGATTCCAAGTGGAGTTGGGGAGGCGATTGACCATTGATAATAAGTTTGGGGATACTAGTCCGTGGGCTCGTAAAATCAATATACACCAAAACGCAAATGCAAAGCATCTAGATGAAAGGATATTTTTTCCTGTAACTAATCTAGTATTCAAATTTATTATGACATTTGCAATTCGTTTACTCTTCTTACTTTTTACTACTTCATTATTCAGCCAAGCTACCTCAAATACTGAGTATTTCAGACACCTTAGATATAATCATATCTCCCCTTATATTGATATTTCTGGGATTCACCCGATAGACAAGTCAACTGCAGAAGCCACTTCTCATTATGTATTCACATATGATCTGTCGGATAAATTAATAGAAAT
Source organism: uncultured Saprospirales bacterium (assembly GCA_913061325.1). Classification (GTDB taxonomy): domain Bacteria; phylum Bacteroidota; class Bacteroidia; order Chitinophagales; family Saprospiraceae; genus CAJXUU01. The sequence continues at coordinate 537 of CAJXUU010000280.1, forward strand.
CGTTAATAATCATTATCACACAGAAAAGAAGCATCCATTGGCTTCTATTGGCGTTTATAGATTGATGATTTCCTATACAAGCGGAAAAGAAATACGCACTTTTTATGATCTCAATGGAAAACGAATAAGCAATGATCGGGAAGTGTACAAAGAAGTTTATTCTTATGATGATAAAGGGTTTAAAACAAAACTTCAATTCTACGACATAAATGATGTAGCAATAGAATCAAATTGGTCAATTGCAGAATATCAATGGAGTCAAAAAGGTGATCTTGTAATTGAACGCAGGCTCAACTTGGAGAAAGAGGCCGTCAATGTTTCGCCCTATTTTGAATTTGGTGTTACTGGTATTCTCATTGATAAAGATGGTACACCAAATGCTCATTATAATTTAGATCAAGAATTAAATGTGATTAATAACGCTGATGGAGTAGCCTCTTATCGGGATGTTTACGATGCTTCAGGTAATCACATCACCTACAGTTATTATGACTCTAACGACAGTTTGACATTGAATAAATGGAAGTTTGCATATGGCCAAAAATCATATGATGAATTGGGGAATAACACGCTACTTGAGCAATTTGATACAGATGGTAAATTGACAAGAAACCGCCCAGTCTATTCTAATGTAACGATCGAGCTTAGTGCCATGGCAACTGCACAGGACTCTATGGATATAAAAAAGCAATCATTGGGCTATTTGATGGCATTACAGAAACTTGACCCAATTCTTATGAATGAGGTTATGAATGATAGTCTCAATAAAGTAACCATTGGATATGGTCGGAAAATAAAAGAAGAGGTAACCAAAGCGACCACTCGCGACCAAATGATCTCTTTTGCTGAAGACTGGAACAAGTCAAATACTAAATTTCCATCCCCTCCAAACAATCAAGTTAGAATACTTGGTATTTATAATCGAATTGCCTCGGTAGAATTGATTTCAGATAATTGGGTTGAATATTTGCACTTGATAAAGCTTAATGGTAAGTGGGATATTGTCAATCTTTTATGGCAACATAAGGATGTGAGTAGATATCCAAAATAGAGTTTTGGACTAAATGGAGTTTGTACTTTTTTGCTAGAAAAGTTGATTGTGATGCGGTTTGGATATTAAATTCATTTCAAAGTCCGAAAAGTAAACTCTTCTTGTATTTGAAACACGTATCCATTTCGTCAACTCAAAAACTTCAAAAAATCCTTCTTCTTTGCACGTGAAATAGGAATAGATATTCCATTGCTAAGCTCCACCGATTGATCCTGATAATTATACCGTTGAATCTTGGTTACATTAATAATGTATGACTGATGAATACGATAGAATCGATTGTCTAACTTTTCAGAGATGGCCTTTAATGTCTTAGCAAAAATATGTTTTTGAGTAGGTGTCTGAATGATGGTATAGTTGCTATCTGATTTCATATACTGGATATCATCCATCTGGATTACTATTCTATCCTCCCTAGTGGCAATCACTAGCAAACCAAAGTCCTTCACCGATGACTTTTGGCGACGGAAGGATTTAGCTATAATGGGGAGACTTCTTATAATGGCTTTTGTGTTATTCATTTTTTGGTTTTAGGCAGAGTAGGGGCGTGAGATTGGAAAAGCTTGACATTCCTTCCAGAGAAGAAATGTCAAGCAAGTATCCGTTGTACCAAAAAAGCTAATTTGGTGTTATGCTTTAATTCTATAAACTCATATTTATATGAAGACTCCGATGGTATCCTTATCAATCTTAAGCGTTTGGGAATCGCGAATAAACTTATTCCTTCACCTCCACAAGTCCACCAATAATTTTTATAACTCCCCCATTGGTAAAAGCCTTTCCACTACCATCTTCACGATTTCCTTTGAACCGAATATTATCAAGATTCAAAATTCCTTTATTTAAAATTGCTCCACCTTCTAATATCTCTTCTCCGTTGGAAAGTTGTAACCCTCTTAGTGTAACATTTGAGGAAGGGGAAATTTCAAAAATTCGCATAGTGTTTTTTGGATCAATATTGATTATATCTTTTCCAAGTCCTACTATTTCAAGGTCTTTATCTATCAGTATTTGATTTGTAAATAATTGTATTGTTCCATTTAGTATTGTATCAAAATAGATGATACTTTCTGCACCTCCGCAACTACCCTCTATTAGCTTCCTTAGAGAGCCGGGTTGATTATTACTCAGATTGGTGACTAACTTCGGACTTTCTTGCAACATAACTTCGATTTGACAAGAAGATTGATTCCCCATTGCGTCTTCTACTGTTACTTCTACAAATGTAGGACCTAGATCAGAACAATCAAAAGAAGAAGGAAAGTAGTCAACAGTCAACATGCCACAATTATCAGTTGAGGTTATAACTGAATCAGATAATTCCACCAATAGATTTCCAGAATTATCAAGAAGTAATACTAGCTCAGATGGACAAGAAATCATGGGTGCTATGGTATCTTCAAGTATCCGAACCATTTGGTATTGGATGGCAATATTTCCCGAATTATCTGTGTATGACCATGTCACTTCAAATAAACCAAGTCCTACATATTCGGACGTTTCTTCAAGAATTCCTTCAATAGTCCCTTCGCAATTATCAAAAGCTGATGGAGGATTGAATTCAACTTCGCAAGCTGAATTATTTAATGGCAACCCAGCATTGAGATTGAATACATAACTTTGTCCTTCATCAATTAGTGGATTGTCCACTCCATATGCACCTATTAGTACATTGTGCCCATAAATTGCCACTGCCGAACCGAAAAAATTCCCTTTTTCAGAATTCGATGCATTCACTGAGGATTGTAGATTCCATTGTTGATCATCATTCCTGAAAATATACGCAGCTCCTTCACTAAGTTGAGATGATACATTAAAAGGTGCGCCCACTACAATATAGTTTGCTGAAATTGATACACTTGTACCAAATTCATTAGTAGGCTGCAGACCAACTGGTTGAATTACTTGTTCTTCCACCCAAATATTCCCACTTCTTGAGTAGACTACAGCGATTCCATTATCTTGCCCATTTGTATCATTTTGGGGCGATCCTACAATTACATGATTTCCTGAGATATCAACACTAGCCCCAAATTCACTTTCTGTTTCTGGATTGTTTACTATCAATTTTTCTGATTGAAACCAGTTTCCTAGATCTTCATCTCTTTTAAAAATATAAGCTGCTCCAGAATTTATACCATCGGAGTCTTCCTGTTTAGCTCCTACGATAATATAGTCTCCAGATATTGAAACATCACAACCAAATTGATCATCACTTTCGGCATCATTAGCCTTGAGGAATCCATTTTCCAGCCAGTCGTTCTTAAATTCAAATACATAAACCGCTCCTGAATTAACAGCCTCGGAGTCTTCTTCAACTGACCCAATAACAGCATAGTCATCATGGACGGAAACAGATCCTCCAAAAAGGTCATTATCACTAGCATTACCTGCCACGAGTAATGCTGTTTCTATCCAGCTGGTACCATCAAACTCAAACACATACGCCGCTCCAGCTTCTTGTCCTCCAGTATCATTTCCCGGAGCACCGACTAAAACTCTATCTTCAGAAATTGAAACAGCTGAGCCAAATTCATCATCCTTTGCGCCGTTTGATGCTAGTAGTTTAGAATGTTGTACCCAAGTCGCTCCATTGAACCATAACATATAAGCCGCCCCAGCTTCAATACCATTTTCATTGTCAAATCTTGCACCTACGACAGCCCATTCATTGCTGATAGCAACAGCATGTCCAAATTGCTGATTTTCTTCACCATCACTTGCGACAATGGTAGAAATTTCATCCCAAGTCACGGTAGTTCCTCCTATATCTGGAACAGGAGCTTCATCATCGATCACAGTTACTATTTGCGAGCAGGACTTTGTTGCAGTTTCATTAAACGTTACAGTCCATCTTACTAATGTACTTCCTAAAGGATATACTAATGGTGCATCATTCGTGATCAGGGTGACATTACAATCATTAAAGATGGGATCTATGAGTGAAACTCCAGTAGCTTCGCAAAAACCAGGATCATTGCTAACCGTAATGTCTGCTGCACATTCTAGATAATTTGTGTCATCACAATCGTCGTTGTTTGGCACATAATTTAGCACTCCTTCACAAGCCTGAATAGATACATCTGGGTTTCCTAAACCGTCTAAATCAAAGTCAGCATATTGGGTAAACAAATCTCCTGTTGTCGCCGCAATACAAAATGAAGTTGTAGTGTCCGCATGTAAATATTCAGGATACAATGGATCATAGGCAAAAAACCTAAAGTGTTCTATTCCAATAAATTCTGTATCAATAATATCTATTGGCACAGAAGCTATGCCCCCAGGGACTGGAAATTCAGGTACCGTAGGCAAAATAGGAGCTAGATCTATAACATTAGGTTGACTTACACTTCCACTAACAAGATAAGGTTGGAAATTATAAGCTTCATTTAAAGTATATATCTGTTTTTTCTCTCCACTATAAAATTTTAGCGTAAAAGAACTGTTCTCTTTGGCAGAGCCACCTACCGTAAGAAAAAAAAGACCACTAATGGAATCTACCCTAGCTACACCCCTTACTTCCTCATCTACAAATGCAGCCAGTAGATCATCCTTGTGTTGAAAATAATACTTTGGTGTATAGTCCATCCGAATTATCGAATTCATATTGACCTGATTTTTAGAGGTCACTGTCCAAGTTGGTTTTGGCGTTGGGTTATTGTTTGGTAATAGAATTGGAATGTAGTCATATTGTATTGCTGGACCACCATATTGGAATTCGAAATCATGAAGATTCAAGGGATCGAATTGATCTCCTATAACAATACCCTGTGGAGGAATATTGTTCCATGCTGGCCCTTCATAAAAAGAAGTGATGGTAAAACTGATTGAGGTCTCGACAAAGGAATTGTTAGTTGATTTTGTCGCTCTCACTATTAAATTCGTTGTTCCAGAGAATCCTTCAATTCCATCTACTTGTAAAATTCCATTCGTAAAGCTTACATCTAAATTTGTGTTGGAGGTAAATGACCAGTTAATATCTATCATATCAGATTGCACTAAATAATCAACCATATCAATTGCATTAAAAGGAATTCCTTCTAAGGTTATTTGATTGGGAACATTGTTTAGTAAAATAGGATAGTCATTATCGTCATAGACATTTACATTTAGTGGATCATCGATGCTGCCATAAATCCTGCTAGTTTCAAAATCAAAATCCTCAGCAACGTCAAATACCAGATCTTGACTTTGGGAATAGACTCTCATATCCATATCCTCTACTGCCTGATTTGAGTAGATGGTTACAAAATGTACATATTCAGAATTACCAATTTGAATAGGCGTGCTCAATCCTCTAATCTCATCGCCTACAAAAAAGGCAATTTGATCTCCTGGATTGTCGGACTTTATATCATTGATGTAAATATCAGCTATGCCATTGGCTGTATTGCTGTATTCGCTGCTGTTCGGAGGTGACCACTCAATATTTTGGGCACCAGTGGGAACAATTATTAGCAAGCAAAAGATGGCAACAAAAGATGCCATTCTTATGCTTACTAAATCTTTTCTATTTGACATAAATAACCTTTTTTATGTAATAAGAATCAGAGTCCTTCAACGTGACAATATAACTGCCTTGTAAAATGTTAGCATTTGGAGTCCATTCTAAAACATTCATACCAGCATTTATTTTTTGAATACTCTTTTCCACAGTATTTCCATATACATCTTTTATAGACATTTCAATTTCATCAGCATTTTCTGAATGAAAATTAATCGTCAATGTGCGTGAAAATGGATTAGGGTATATGCTCATTTTTTCTTCTCCATTAAGATCAGAAACGGATGTAGAAGTAGCTATATGAAGCGGTTTTGGATCATCTACTTCACCTAGTACGCTATTGACAACAAAGCCAGATTTCTCTTCCAAATCAAACTCTTGATTGTTGGACGAATCGAAAAACTTAAACGTCAATAATTCTCCATCTTGATTGGCGTAGATCGTCATAAAGATCATGTATGAATCTATAGCTGGTATATAAATCGTCTTTGCATGGCCTCTCACTTCATTGCCCACAAAAGCGGCAACTTCATCAAAATCATCTAAGATGTTATCACCTTCACTTTTCACAACGATCCCAATCACATTCATACTATTTTCATAGAGAGATGCGTCTACTTCCCAATGATCTGCACTCCTTGTAGTACTTTCTTTCTTTTCACCTTTACCTCCTAATATACTAGAATGAGTATAAGTTGTCATTCCAGTTGATCCCAATAAACTTTGAGGATCTGGATAGATGAGAATATCTGGATTACTTAATTTTAATAAGTATCCATTTGGAGCATCTAAGAAATGAAGATTACCAATCCAACCAATATTATCTACATATTGAGCAAAGCTAACTTGACTCTTTATGAGATCTCCATCCGATGGAGTTAATGAAGACAATGCTTGAGCGATAGGAAGCTTTTCGTTTGGAATATAACCAATCCAATTCCATCCAGAAGTTAAAGGAATTTCTGTGTTAGGATCGACTAATGTTCCCACCATTGAAATAGAATCATAGTTCACCGAATTGTACTGATATAAATCTAGATAAGATACCGAATCCAAATCTCCAAACCAAGATTCTAGACCAGTAGAATAAGAGCTAAAATTTGTTTGTCCTTTAATCAATGCATCTTCTGGGTTTGATAAACTGGATAACGCAGTATTTACGGAAGCATCTTCCAACTCAAGATTCATTGATATCCAATTCCAACCTGGATGTACGAATATCTTTCGAAGCACTTTGCCAGTTGTATGCAATACCTGTGGATTCGTTGGCGAGCCCACGATGTCATTTGCATTGAACGTAAATGACTCAATTACTGGGGCAAATAACTTACATTCAGAAGCATCCCATATCTGAAACTCTACAATCTCTCCAGATGCTATATTACTATAGACAGTGATAAATGCCAAATAATTATTTAGCAGTGGATTGTATTGTACTCTGGAAACTCCTCTAAGTTGACCATCCACATACGCACCCACTATATCTTGAATATCCTCCGTTGGCGTACCTTCAATCTGTCTCTTATACACATCTCCGAGCCCACGAGACAGGCAGAAATCTC
>CAJXUU010000281.1 GCA_913061325.1 uncultured Saprospirales bacterium
AGATTTCTGCCTGTCTCGTGGGCTCGGAGATGTGTATAAGAGACAGAATTGATACCATTCGTTTTGTAATGTTGGCCTCAATATAGAAGCTTAGGAATGATGCATTAATAAAGTACGTTTTTATGTGCCGATATTTTTTCATTCTCCAAGGCAAAAAACGTAGGCAATGCAGAGCACAGGCGAGGCTTTTTAACGCAGAAGAATGGAGAAAGATCAAGCAGAAGAATGTAACTTTACTATTGTTTCATTCCTTAATAACGCAGAAGAAGGAAAAAAGATCAAACAGAAGAATGTAACTTTATTATTGTTTCATTCCTTAGATTTAAGAACATAATGTTAAATCACTACATTAGTAAAAAATAAAACTCTTTTACTCTCTTATTTGTGTTTTATGATAGTTGAGCTATCGATGTCCGCTGTCTGTCCAGCTCATGTAATCTAAACACCTTCCTAAATCATATTAATCCTAAACAGATCGCTAAGGAATGAAGCATTAATAAAGTACGTTTTTATGTAATGATATTTATTCATTCTCCAAGGCAAAAAACGTAGGAGATGCATCGCATCTGCGAGGCTTTTTAACGCAGAAGAAGGGAAAAAGATCAAGCAGAAGAATGTAACTTTATTATTGTTTCATTCCTTAGGAAGGAATCAATATTAAACTTTCTAAAGAAGGTAAACTACAATTGCTAATAAAACTCAATTATTTTCAGAAGCCTTTTTCTAATATATAGGCTATACGATCGATACAAATATCATGGAAACAAATCCTGTTGTTTTAAACAAAAAAAAAATTAGAAAATGAAATACACACATTTCTATTGTCCATCTATATTCTATGGTTAACTTCGCATTTTCCGACCTAACAATTGAAATGCATGACTGAAAAAGAACTAGAATTCAATAAAAATATAGATGCAATGCATCTTGCCGCTTCAAAGGTAAAAAGAAGGTTAGAGACAATATATCAAGGTGGTGGAGCAAAAAAGATTGCAAGGCAGCATGATAAAGGAAAAATGACTGCTCGAGAAAGGGTAGCTTATCTATTAGACGATGAAGAGGATTTTTTAGAAATCGGTGCTTTTGCGGGATACGAAATGTATAAAGAACATGGAGGATGTCCAGCAGGAGGAGTTGTCACAGGAATTGGAAGAGTAAAAGGTCGTCAATGTATGGTCATAGCCAACGATGCAACTGTAAAAGCTGGGGCTTGGTTTCCAATCACATCCAAGAAAAACTTACGAGCACAAGAAATAGCAATGGAAAACAGACTTCCGTTAATCTATCTAGTGGATAGTGCTGGTGTCTACCTTCCAATGCAAGATGAGATATTCCCAGACAAAGAGCATTTTGGACGTATGTTCAGAAATAATGCTAAAATATCAAGCATGGGCATTCCTCAAATATCCGCTATTATGGGTAGTTGTGTGGCTGGAGGAGCATACTTACCTATTATGTCAGACGAAGCATTGATCGTAGAAGGCACTGGGTCGATCTTCCTTGCAGGACCATATTTAGTAAAAGCAGCAATCGGCGAAACAATAGACAAAGAGACACTTGGAGGTGCAACAACACAATCTGAAATCTCAGGAGTTACCGACTATAAAATGCCGGATGATAAGACTTGCCTTGATACCATTAAAGATCTCATTGACAAAATGGGGCATGAAACAAAGGCTGGTATTGACAGAATCAAAAGTCAACCGCCTCTGGATAATGGAAAAGAGATAGCAGGTTATTTTCCTGAGAATGCCACTAAGCCGTACGACACTACCGAAATTCTAAAAAGAATAGTAGACGAAGGTAAACTCACTTTCTACAAAAAGGATTTTGGAAAAACCATCACTTGTGCATATGCAAGGATTGATGGCTGGAGTGTAGGTATCGTTGCTAATCAACGATTGGTTTCCAAAAACGCAAAAGGAGAAATGCAATTTGGTGGAGTTATCTATAGTGACTCTGCAGATAAAGCTTCTCGTTTCATTATGAACTGTAATCAAAAAAAGATTCCGTTGGTATTCTTTCACGATGTGACAGGATTTATGGTAGGTAGTCGATCTGAGCATGGTGGCATAATTAAAGATGGAGCTAAGATGGTCAATGCCGTAGCCAACAGTACTGTTCCTAAGTTTTCTATCGTAATGGGAAATAGCTACGGCGCTGGAAACTATGCCATGTGTGGAAAAGCGTACGACCCAAGACTTATAGTAGCATGGCCGACCGCTAAAATAGCTGTGATGGGCGGAACACAAGCTGCGAAAGTACTTACACAAATACAAGTTGCTTCGCTAAAAAGGAAAGGGGAAGAACCGGATAAGGATGCTGAAACAGCGCTATTCAAAAATATAAAGAATAGATATGATGAACAGACTACTCCTTATTATGCTGCAGCAAGATTATGGGTAGACGCGATCATAGATCCTAGAGAAACCAGATCGGTCTTATCAAGAGGCATTGAGATGTCAAATAATGCCGAGATAGAGAAGTTTAACGTAGGAGTGATACAAACGTAGGGATTGAGTTGATTTGGTGATGTGGTGATGTGGTGGTGTGGTGATGTGGTCTAGAATGCTACACTAAAAAATAAATAGAGAAATGAAATTATTAGCAAAGACGTTAGAGGGATTGGAAGATGTATTGGCGAAGGAGATTGCTGATGTTGGAGGAACGGAAATTAAGATTTTAAAACGTGCTGTTCAGTATGAAGGAGATAGAGAATGTCTTTATCGGTCTAATATTATGTTGAGAACTGCTCTGAGAATCCTAGTGGTAAAGAAGACTTTCAATGTTCGAGATGATGATCATCTATATGAACAAATTAAGAGCATCCCTTGGGAAGGAATAATGACATTGAATGATACATTCGCTATCGATGCTACATCTTCAGGAGAGGTTTTCACACACTCTAAGTATATAGCACTTAAGTCTAAAGATGCGATTGCTGATCGATTCGTTGAGAAATTTGGTAAAAGACCGAATGTAAATGTCCTCGAACCAACGTATAGGATTACGATACATATCAGAGATACACGTGCAACATTGTCCCTAGATAGTTCTGCAGAGTCGCTGCATATGAGAGGTTACAGGGCTAATACGGTAGATGCTCCGATGAACGAAGCACTAGCCGCTGGAATTCTTCTGCTTTCAAGATGGAGCGGTGATACTCCTTTCATGGATCCGATGTGTGGAAGTGGTACTATATTAATAGAAGCTGCCCGACTGGCACTCAACCACCCTACTCAGAAGAAAGATAGATACTTCGGATTCAAGCGTTGGAAGTCATACGATAAAGACCTTTATGAAGAAATCTATCAAGATCAATTAAATAAACGTATCGATAAAAAATTAGAAATATACGGTCAAGACAAGTCGCTCAGAAGTGTAAAAGTGACACAACAAAACCTTGTAGAGGCAGGTTTAGATGATATAATTTCAGTGATTAAAAAAGACTTCTTCAAGACATACCCACCAAAAGGAGTGACTGTGATGTTGAATCCACCTTATGATACACGTTTGAAAGAAGATGACATCAATAAGTTTTATAGAAATATGGGTGATAAATTTCACAAGGATTTCATAAAAGCGGACCCTTGGATATTTAGTGGAAACTTGGAAGCGTTGGAAGAAGTAGATCTTGGGATAAATAATGTATTCAATTTGATGAATGGTGGTATGCCGGCTAAGTTGGTTAATTATTACTTTGACTGATTGTTTGTTTTAGTTACGATGTACTTTTTAGTATTACAATCAATAAATATGAAATTAGTAGCAATTGTATTATTTAGTTTTTTGTCGATTGGCTTATTTGGTCAGGATACTCTTGCTATTGTAAAACATAAGAAAATCAAATTGACATCTTCTTTGGATAGGATGGCATATTCGATGGACCTCCCTAGTCGATCATTATTGAAACAGAGATCTGTATTTGATGTAAAAAAACTTCCTATCTTCTGTAAAATAGAACACAAATTGGCTAAGTCCTCAAAAGTCAATGTAATGATGCGTCTAGGTTCTCTTGATTATGTCAACAAGCTAGAAGGAAAAACGCCTTAATTCTATTTTACCCAAACACATAATGATACAAGTTAAATCAATGAAAAAGCAATTGATATTCGCCACAGCTAATACCCATAAATTAGAAGAAGTAGGCAAAGTGATCGATCATTCGAAATTCGAATTAGTGAACCTGAAAGATGTAGGAATCACGGAGGATATAGAAGAAACAGGTGACACACTCGAGGCCAATGCGCTAATCAAGGCTAGATATGTTGTAGAAAGAACAAAAAGTAATGTATTCTCAGAAGATACAGGACTGGAAGTGGATACGCTCGGCGGTGATCCTGGAGTTATCACTGCTCGATATGCTGGACCACAGAAAGATGCACACGACAACATGGATCTACTCATAAAGAACCTTGAAGGAAAAGAAGATCGATCTGCACAATTCAGAGCTGTCATTGCATTGATTATTGATGGGCAAGAAGTACTTTTTGAAGGTATAGTAAGAGGAAGTATTGCGAAAGAAAAATCAGGAGTTGAAGGCTTCGGCTATGATCCAATTTTTATTCCTGAAGGATATGACAAGACGTTTGCAGAGCTACCTGATGAAATTAAGCTAGGAATGAGTCATAGAACGAGAGCTGTGAATAAGATGGTGGAGTTTTTAGGATAAATCATTACTCCTTTTTATCATTTAAAGCTCAAACACAAAAAATAATGTGTTCTGGTTAGATCTAGTTGGTCTCTTTTTCAATATGTTTATTCATTGACGAATAATAATTTCTGTGTTAATATATTATTGTTCTTTAAATGAAATTTAGCATAAAAAACACCATTTAGCTTGCTATCATTGACTTGGTATTTGTGCTTACCCAATTCTATCACATCTAGTTTATTACCTAAAACATCAAAAATCTCTATTCTTCTGACATCCCCATTAATTGAAATATTAAATATTGAACTCGTTGGATTTGGATAAATTTGAAGATTATAATTGTTAGTTATTTCTTTTGTATTTGTAATTAATTGACAATCAGATCCATTTTGATTACAATATTTTATCATTCCAAATCCCCAACCAGCATGAACCCATGTATGGGCTGATTGAAATAGACCGTCATCGTAGCCGACACCTTCAATAAATTTCAATCCGTAATGGTTGATCAATACTCTTCTCTCCTCACCATAAATATCGATTATAGTATCAGTTGTAATTTCAGTACCAACCTCATTATCATCTAAATGACAATCATCAAATACATCCCCTACTGTTTTATTGAAATCAAAAATTTCAAGTTCAGCACCATAATTATAAACCATAAAAATATCACACTCTTCGCTAAGGAAACTATTCCATGTATTCATTTCTAAAATTCCATAAACTTTTTTAGTATCACTGTCTTCTCTCAATAGGCCACTAAAGCTTTTTTGATTTTGAAATGCTATGGGATATGTTAAAGGAAAGGTCAATTCACTTCCGAGGTCGTATTTATATAGCTTTCGGTATGTGAGATCATTAATAATCGTATCATCTTCAATTCTTAATGCCCAATAATCCGCTCCATCATCATCATAATACATAATCCATGTTGCACCTTCTTTGACCAGTGGGCTGTAATCTTGTGAAAAAACGAATGTTTGACATGTAAATAGAAAAAGTAGTATTGTTATATATTTTATGCCCATTTTAATTGTATTTAGTTTATCCTTAAATATGGTGTTATTATTTGAATGATGCATTTTAATAATAAGTAAAATACATCATTTCTCTGTATTACAACCTAATATGAATACATTTGATTATGATCTTTTTGCATTCCTGAAGGATATGACAAGACGTTTGCAGAGCTACCAGATGAAATTAAGCTAGGAATGAGTCATAGAACGAGAGCTGTGAATAAGATGGTGGAGTTTTTAGGATAAATCAATAATCATGGAAAAACTATTACGCAATCTAAAACTTAAAGACGACTTCACAATTACAATTCCGATTATGAAGAGTGATTTCGTGAATAAACTTCGACGTAATATGGACGAAGGATCGACCAGTTCTATTTTTCCATTTTTTGAAGTGTTTTCAAGTAGTAAAAATCAATATGTTGGTTCTATATCAGGCAATGAATTTGAACTAAGAAAGCGTTTTCGATTTTTCGATACCAATAAGGGAGGAGCTATTGCAAAAGGTAAAATGAACCAAGAAGGAGAGATTCTTAATATTGATATAGAAGTAAATGGGTTTAAAAAATCAATATTTTTTTATTTCATAACTATTTTCTACGTTTTCTTTTTAGGATCAATTGGGTTTTCCCTACTTCAAGAATCTGATGGTAATGCTTTTCCAATATTCGTAATACCGTTTATTCTACTTCATGCAGCTATGATGTATGGAATTCCCATACTTATATTTAGAAGAAGCGTAAAAAATATTAAGAACGATTTAGAAAAGGATTTTTTCTATTTTACAAAGAAGTATTAAATAATGTGGTAATGGCCTATTATACAGAGCACCCAAAAAGAGCAAGTCTGATTTAAAATACGGAGTTAGTTTCTTTTTTTTCTATCATCGTTGATATTAACTTTATAATACCATATATCCCCATACCCATAAAGGTAGCCACCAGATGCGCAATAGTAGTTATTGCTGGATAGGTAAACCCATAGTAAATATCAGCAACAAGTACACAAAGCAAAGAAATCCAAAGTAATTTCTTTACCAAAGGTACTCCCTCAACTTTTAACCCTTTGATTCTCAAATATATTAATATATTCAGCCCAGCCAACCCACTCCAAATCAACGATACTCCTGTTACATTTTCTGAAAACCATAAATAGATTTGCAGTATAGACATAACACTTAATATACTTATCCAATACTTCCCAAATATTTTTTTCCATTGTCCTGTAAATTTAAACAACGGGTAAAGACAAATGATGATTAAGGCGTAGTTGATTGCTATATGTAGCATCTGGCCATTGTAAGTAAAACCATTAATCAAAACTTCTATATATTGATCCATATCAGTAATTTACAACTTAAAAAGCAAACCTTTAAGCATTGTAATTAACGGTTTAGTATAAAATGCTTTTCATTAATAAACTATTCATTCTTAATTCTATTTCTTCTATATTTAATTACTGAAGTGATTTAAAAACATAATGTTAATTCCTTTGCATATCATTTCAACCTACGTTTTCAAATCACTTCATACTTATTACAGAGCTTATTCACAAATTTCGTCAATCCATTTTTGGTCGATATTGCCTTCACTATTTATATGAAAAACAGCTCCTATTGAACAGTCATTGGGACCAATTGAATCTACCAAATATCTATAATCAAACCCCATATTAATTGGTTCGCCTAAAATAGTTTTCACATATGAAGTATCCACATCTAGTTTCATTAATTCAATGACTTTACTTAGACTTATATAATCATTATGTTTTTGATAGTGCTGACCATATTTCTCTATTTTTGACATTTGAGAACATCCTAGCGAAAACAAAAAGGTGACCAATAAAAGAATAGCAAATATTTTCATAGTTTTTAATTTTAACATCTTGAATGGAGGCTTTAGTTGCTGTCTCTTATACACATCTCCGAGCCCACGAGACAGGCAGAAATCTCG
>CAJXUU010000282.1 GCA_913061325.1 uncultured Saprospirales bacterium
ATCCTCTTCGTCGGCAGCGTCAGATGTGTATAAGAGACAGGTCTAGAGTTACGCTGACCATAATCATACTTCAAGAAGCTAAGAGAACTTGATTTTACCCCAATAAAGAAACTATAAACCTCGATAGCGGGTGACCAACTAAACTGCATAGTCCAACAATGCAAATCTCTACTCAATGAAAATTGTGGAAATACAAATTTCTTATTCACAAGATCATAGGATATATTTTGGACCGATAGGTTCCAGCTGTCCGTCAATTCAATATTTCCAGAGATTCTGATAGAATGTGATCGCACGAATCCCGTATCAACACCATTCGTTTGCTTTTGGATTCTGTATTGAAAATTATGATTTATTCTAAAATTATCAACCCAATCCGCAAGAGATTTCCCTTGTTTTTTCTCCTTCTTTTCGTCCTTCGTATCTTCGCCTTTATCAGGTTTCCCACTACCAAATATAAGTTCTCGGATTTTACCAATTGTCAATCCATTTGTCAACGTTATATTAAAATTATCAAACTTAACAGGCCGTTTGGTCCTACTATATACAGTTTCATTAATAAGCTGCCCATTTTCATTTTTCTCATAAAATTGATATCTAGCATCAAAATTTACAGAAGTTATTCCTTTAAAAAATGAAGTGTTACCTCTTATATTCAATGGACTAAACTTCAATGAATCCGCAGCAAAATTGTAACTACCATTCACATTAAAGCTATTGAGCAATTTGAACTTCTTCTCTGTACTATCTGCTTTTGACCAGTATTTACCCTCGAAGAAGTTATTTATCCCGTAGGTCAACGCCATCTGTTTACTATTGAAACTCGGATTAAATGCACCCTTATATGGATTAAAATAGGTGACTTCATCTATCGTACTAAGGTTGGAAGAGACCTCTACCGAATCTTGATATTTATTCTGAGTATCTGGTCTATATGTAAATCCTATCGATGGCTTTGCCGTGTGTCTAAGACCTCGCAGCCACCCTTTTTTGAATCGACGAGTATTAAATAACTGAGTATTCACATTCATACTCATCCCAAATTTCTCGACACTAGCTAACCCATTATCAAATGTTTCATCTATTTGATAAGTGGTATCAATCTCATACCCTATAGTATCTCTTAACTGATCAAGCACAACCCCTATAGTGTCTTGTATAGGCTTCTCGTTAAGGTTTCTATCCTGTGTTCTTGTCAATACAAATTGCTCCAAATCAGCTCTCACAGTCACATTAAAATATTTCAAAACATTGAAACTCGCTCCTGAAGTAGCCTTATGCGATAAGCCAGTTTGTAAATTCTCCCATACCTCATCTGTAAACAATGTAGTATCCGTAGCTTCTACATAATTCTTAAACTTTGCATCATAATCAAATGTGATTTTCTCATACCAGCCTTCTTTTCCACCTTTATCACTTTTAAAAGGATAAATAGTCCTCATATTAAGTTTCACATCTGGTAAGGTGATATTTATCTTCCTTGTCTGATTATCTTGAAAGTGGGTAAATGCAGAACTAAAAGTAAAGGGAGTACCTGGTAGACTATTTTTATAGTAAAAATTAGAACTGATTTTATTATTCACAACATTTTCAACAGAAGTTGTATTTACCTGGTCATGTCGATTGGTAGACAAATTAATATTACCGCTGATACTTCTATAGGGGTGAGCCTTGGCGTCTTGATTATGGGTTAGTTTTATTGCAAATGATTTTCTAGAAGTACGGCTTCCATCGATTGTGCTTTCACCAATGTTGTTAGCATAACTCAGTTGTACATTACCATTGTATTTATATCGTTTTTTGTATTGACTTCTCGCATTAAGTCTGTGTGTTCCTCTTGTATATATATCGCCCGTAACCCTAAGATCCATGTAATCATTAATTGGGAAGTAATACCCTACTTCCCTAAAACCTATTCCCAAATTATCGTCATATTCAAAATTGTTAGGAAAAATGATTCCAGAGGACCTTCCTTCTACTAATGGAAAGAATCCAAATGGTAAAAAAATAGGCGTAGGTATGCCCATAATCTCAAGCTGAGATAATCCAATAATGGCCAGTTTATTTGGGACTACCTTCAGCTTTCGTGCATGTATCCCGTAATGAGGATGATCTAAATCGCATGTAGTTATTATAGCATTTTGATTATAAATTTGATCATCCACCGCTGTGGAGTCAGCATCTTTACTTACAAATTTCGTTCTCGTACCATGAATTGTAAATTCACCCTCTTGGGTAATTGCATCAAATATTAATCCTTTGCTTGTTTTGAAATTGAATCTAAGTCCATTGGATTTAAACTTGTTCGTACCATCTGTAAAATCAGGTTTTTGTGTTTTTCTGCCTTGCAAATCTTCTAACTGAAATGCCGAAGCTTCATTATTATCGAAATCAAAAATAATATAACCCGCTTTGAGGTCATACTTTTTGTATTTCACAAATGCATTACCAAATAAGTGAATTTGGTTTTCTTTTAGATCAACGAAGCTGCTATCTGTAGATCCATAGTCTATAATATCATCGAGACCTCCATCCGATATCTTCGTTTCTTTTTTTGATTCAGATACTTTTGAGAATGTAGTGTCCGTTTTTATGCTATTCGAGATTGTACTGTCCAAAGATAGCGTTGTAGGTAGGGTGTCTAATTGGCTATTCTTTATAGCTGCATTCCGCAAAGAGTCCGCAGTCGATTGCTTTGTATTGAATTGCTTTTGCTTAGTTTTTTCCTTAACGGGCGTCTCAATGACTTGGCTATTCAGGTCAACTGAAAAACATATAATAAAAAGAATAACTATGTAATTAACTAATTTCAAGTTTATTATGCGAATTTTATCTATTTTTACACTAACCTTCTCTAGAGGAGGCAAATTTAACCCAAAGGTCTCATATGTGTACTAAAGAATTGATTAAATATCTAACGATTGCATTTTGCCTATTGCCATCCATGTATGTTAAAGCCGATGTTAAAGATATTATAAATTCAGTTTCACCCATTTCTACTTGTCATTTAGATCATGAGCATAATCAGCTAGTGACTAAAATTTATCAATATGAGCTCTATGAAAACAAAAAAGATGGAAAACAAATAGTAGTTATAGATGCAGGACATGGTGGTCATGACCCCGGCACACATGGTAAGCACAGCAAAGAAAAAGATATTGCTCTACAGATTGCTCTCAAACTTGGCAAAACTTTAAAATCACAAACGAAAGACATACAAGTCATTTTCACAAGAGAAAAAGATGTTTTCATCCCGCTTCATGAAAGAATCGGATTGGCAAACAAACAAAATGCTGATCTATTTATTTCGATTCATTGTAATTATGTTGGAAATCCAAAAGTATGCGGAACAGAAACATTTGTAATGGGATTGCACAAAGCGGAAGAAAATCTCAATGTAGCAAAAAGAGAAAACAGCTCGGTCCTTTTAGAAAGTGAATACGAAACGCATTATGAAGGTTATGATCCCAATTCTCCTGTGGGACATATCCTGTTATCAATGATTCAAAATGTATTTCTTGACAATAGTATTGATGTAGCATCAAAAATAGAAAATGAATTAATAGCTAGAAAAAAGACAAAAAGTAGAGGAGTGAAGCAAGCAGGGTTTGTTGTACTCAAACGAGCTACTATGCCTTCAATTCTAGTAGAAACAGGTTTTCTTAGTAATCTTAAAGAAGAACAATACTTAATGAGTGAACTAGGTCAAAACGAAATGGCTTCTGGCATCAGCAATGGAGTAATGGAGTTCTTCAACAAAGAGCCTTTGCCTATAGAAGTAGCAAATAATACAAAAAAGGACCCCAAAGTAATACAGCCGAAAAAGCAAACTAGAAAAACATCTGACAATAAATATTTAGTCCAAATCGGAGTCTTCAGCAAGAAAAAGGATTCGAAATACGAAGAAGCACTCAAAGGATATGGCAAATTGGTCATTGAACATGTAGGCTCTGTGCACAAATACTCAGTTGGATATTTTGCAACAAGAGAAGATGCATTCGCTATCAAAAAATCATTGTCAGATGGTGGATATGGTGATGGCTTTGTAAAGACACGATAATAGACGAATTCACTAAAACCAACCATTTCTACTAATATTTCTCAAATATTATACAATTTCATCATATCTAGAACCAATTATTGATATGTAGTTATATCTTTGCGCTTTCTTAATATAAAATCCAACTGAGAAATGAGCAAGAGTACTATACTCCAAGCAGCTGACAATCTAAGAATCATCGCTGCGTCGATGGTAGAAAGTGCTAAAAGTGGACACCCAGGAGGTGCCATGGGAGGTGCAGATTTCATGACTATCCTTTATTCAGAATACTTAGTCTACGATCCAGATGATATGGGATGGGCATTCAGAGATAGATTCTATCTTGATCCTGGACACATGTCTGCTATGCTTTACACTCAGTTAGGCCTTCTAGGTAACTATACAACTGAAGAATTACAAAATTTCAGACAATGGGGAAGTCCAACACCAGGTCACCCAGAAATAGATATTGCTAGAGGAATCGAGAATACATCGGGACCATTAGGATTAGGTCATGCTTTTGGTGCTGGTTCTGCAGTAACTGAACGTTTCCTTAGAGCTAGATACGGTGACTGGACAGAGCACATGACTTACATGTATATATCTGATGGAGGTATCCAAGAAGAGATCTCACAAGGTGTAGGTCGAATAGCTGGTCACCTTGGGTTAGGTAACATTGTCATGTTCTATGATGCCAACGATATCCAGTTATCTACAATCGTAGATGATGTAACAAGTGAAGATACAGCAAAGAAATATGAAGCTTGGGGATGGCATGTTATTACTATAGATGGTAATGATCATGATTCTATCAGAAAAGCGCTTGATGCATCTCTAGAAAACAATTCTAAGCCATCTCTTATCATAGGAAAAACTACGATGGGTCTTGGTGCAAGAACTTCTGAAGGTGGAAGCCATGAAGGTAAAGTTGATACACACGGACAACCTCTAAGTAAAACCGCAGCGGACATGGAAGCTACTGTTTCTAATCTTGGTGGAGATCCTGCGAATCCGTTCGCTGTATTTCCTTCTGTAGAAGAGCATTATAAAAATGTACTAGAAGAAAAAAGAGAACTTGCAGCAAGGAGAAAGGCTAAACATCAAATGTGGGCAGCTGAAAATGCCGACCTCGATGCTAAACTTACAAAGCAATTATCTGGAGATAGACCAGATTTAGATTGGTCTACACTTGAGCAAAAACCTGGTGTGGCGACAAGAGTTTCTTCAGGAACAGTTTTAGCTTGGTTGGCGGATCAAACAGATAATGTGATTGTAGGTTCTGCAGATCTTAGTAATAGTGACAAGACAGATTTCTTCCTAAAGAAAACTACTGAATTAAAAGCGAATGATTTTTCTGGTGCATTCTTCCAAGCAGGCGTATCAGAATTGACAATGGCAGCAATGTGCACGGGTATGGGTCTCCATGGCGGAGTTATTCCTGTGTGTGCGACATTCTTTGCATTTTCAGATTATATGAAACCAGCAATTAGAGTAGCAGCTTTGATGGAGACTCCTGTTGTGTTTATGTATACACATGATTCATTCAGAGTTGGAGAAGATGGACCTACACACCAACCGATCGAACAAGAAGCACAACTCAGGCTACTAGAAAAAGTACAAAATCATAGTCATAAGAACTCTTTATTGGTTCTAAGACCTGGTGATGCAAGTGAAACAACTGTTGCATGGCAGATGGCATTCGAAAATACGGAAACACCAACTGGTCTAATATTCACAAGACAGAATGTACCTGCACTTCCAGGCAATACTTATGTTGCTTCATTAGATGCAAAAAGAGGTGCTTATATTGTAAATGAAGATGAACATTTCGAAATCATACTACTCGCTAGTGGATCAGAAGTATCGACACTTGCCGGTGCAGCTGAGATATTAAGAGAGAAAAAATATAGAGTAAGAGTGGTATCTGTACCGAGTGAAGGTGTATTCAGATCTCAGGACAAAGAATATCAAGCATCAATCCTTCCTGCAGGAATTAAGAAATTTGGACTTACTGCGGGATTAAGTGTCAATTTGGAAAGCCTCGTTGGAATGGATGGAATCGTTCATGGTGTCAATCACTTTGGCTATTCAGCTCCAGCTACTGTTTTAGATGAGAAGTTTGGATTTACTCCAGAAATTGCAGCTGCAAACATTGAAGCGTTTTTGAATTCTTAAGTAACTAATAAATATAAATGTCGGATTCCCTTCTGATCAGAGATTTTTTCAATCCAACTATTATCAAAGAGTTGGTTGTGAAAATTCATTCACTTTATAGTGATTTTGATCAGAAGGGTTTTCTTTTTGATACACTTACTGATCTAGATAGTCAAACATATACAGAAAGAAAGAAAGAATAGTATTACTGATGCTCTTGTAAAACACCTCCCAGAGGATTACGAGATTTCTGTCAGTATCATTCTAGATATACTTCCACCCGATTACGAAACTGATGTTTTGGAAGCAACTACCAATAGGTTTTACATAACATCACTCTCTGCGTATATTAGTAATCGGGGTCTTGATCATTTTGATCTATCAACAGAGGCATTGTATAAGATTACAAGGTGCTTCACTTCAGAATTTGACATCAGGCCGTTTATATTAGAATATCCAACCGAGTCATTGTCTCTACTTAAGAAATGGGAGAAAGATCCAAATCCGCATGTACGACGTTTAGTATCTGAGGGGAGTCGACCCAATCTGCCTTGGGGCAAGAAACTGCATTTTGTTGCAGAAGATCCAGAAAATACTACCCTTCCTCTTTTAACAATATTGCAAGACGATCCATCAGAATATGTAAGAAGATCAGTTGCCAATCACCTCAATGATTTTGCCAAAACAAAAGCCGACATCGTTGTAAAGCATCTGAAAAAATGGCAAAAACGAAAGCCCTCAAAAGATAAAGATCGAATGATCAGCCATGCGCTTCGTACCCTCATCAAGAATGGACACAGGGGAACACTTGCACTTATTGGATATGATGATGATTTTGAATTGTCTATTTCGTTTCAGAACTACACCAAAGAAGTCTCTTGGGGAGGTGTTTTTGATTTTGAATTTATAATCACCAATAAAAGAACTAATTCTAAAAACCTGATTGTAGATTATATCATCGGCTTCCAAAAGAAAGGTGGTAAAGTTAGTGATAAGGTGTTTAAGTTGAAGAAGTTAGAAATTGGCGGTGGTGAATCTAATTCTGTTGTGAAGAAACAGTCGTTTAAGGCGATTAGTACTCGGGTGTATTATCCTGGGCAGCATACATTGGTAGTGCAGGTGAATGGTGTGATTTTGGGGGAGATGGAATTTGAGTTAAAGGACAAATAAACGAATTAGTTGTCCTAGAATAAGAAAATTCAGATTTAGAGGATGGCATTTTTCAAAATCGTAAATTAGAATTAAAAAAAAGGCTACTAACTCTCAAATAAAGAATCAATAGCCTTTCAAATCAAAATAGTGCTACACTATTTTTTCTTTCCTTTCACCTCTTCCTTTCCTTTCGGTTTCGCATTTCCTTTCGACTTAGCGCTCTCTATGTTCTGTCTCTTATACACATCTCCGAGCCCACGAGACAGGC
>CAJXUU010000283.1 GCA_913061325.1 uncultured Saprospirales bacterium
CCTTTATTGTATGCAGGGTATGACCCTCAAGTCGAGGGATATTATTATTATTATTATTATTATTATTATTATTATTAGAATTTACTAGGTTTAATTTGTCATCATTTGAAATTGATATAGAAGCTGAGTTTACTGCATACTCAAAAATGTACCAAGCATCAGCAGAGCCAGATTCCACAAATTTCATTAAATATAGAGATGGTTATAAAAATGTATTAACCAAAATAAGACAAGCAATAGATGTAGATAGAACACCTCTGCAAGAAAAAATGAAATTGAGTAACTTAAAACTAGACGTTATTTTAAGAAGTCTAGATATGCAATGTGAAGCAGTATATTACAGCTATGCCCACAAAATGAACAGTGAATATATGCCTCAAGCTATAATTATAAGAGATAAATCAATGGCTGATAATATAAGATGGATGATAGAAAACATGTACCCAGATAAAAAGATTGTGATTTGGGGATTTAATGGACATATCCAAAAAGGAAAATCCAATAATTTGTCTACCAAAATGATGGGGCAACATCTAAAAGAAATTTACGGAGATGATTATTTCTCTATTGGCCTATTTGCCTACAAAGGAAAAGCTTATCAGCATTGGACTGGACAGTCAATAGAATTTGAAAACTCTGATTCTACAGCTATTGAAAACATAATGAAAAGAGAAACTTATCAATACTCATTTCAAAGATTCGCTATTGATGATCCTCGAGATTGGACGAATAATGAATTGACCGGTCATGAAATTGAAAGTATGGGGAATGTATATTTTGTACCCTCAGAAAGATTTGATGCTGCGATCAGTATTTATGACGTTGACATACCAACTTTTGAGAAGAGGGATTAATCCTTCTACATTGTTTTATTCCTTTGAACACGATTTTTATTGTAAGTAGCTTAGTTTAATACTATACAGGATACCCAGTGAAAAAAGATTAATGCAAATTTAATTAAGATGGAAAAAGAGAAAATGCATTTTGATTCGAATGCTAAAGAGAGAAGAGACAAGGATAAAGATTTCGGAAAGATGATTAAGGAAATAAAGATGCAACGTAAGATTAACAAATACTAATTTAATATATAAAAGTAAGCGAGTGAAATCATGTCGGTGCATGACGATAATCATAATACGATGTAATTGATGTATATATTTTTGAAGATGGAATTATAAATTTATTAAACTTCAGTTATTCAAAATAGAACATTTATGAAATCCCTTTACTTTGTATTTTTTTTCGCGATACCCAGCTTAGTTTTTTCTCAACTTGATTATGACTATGAAATTACAGTAATAGACTCATTTACTTGTTTTCAATTCAATCAAGCTGGAATGACTGGACTTACAGCTGCTGTTCATTCAGGTACTATTCATCTATCATATATAATGCAAGATACCTCAACAAAATCCTTTGTAATGTATGCTGTAAAAAATGGAAATAATTTTACTGCCGAAACTGTTGCCCAGCTACCTCAAAATTTTTCATGGGGATTTTCTCCAAGAGCTATCCTCCAATTTGATGAATTTGGGAGCCCTCACATTTATGTTGGTCGTGTACTTAACAACGCACCACTTCAAAAGGCAATTTTTGAATTCCACAAAAATGCTGGAGTTTGGGAAGAAACTCTTATTTCTGAGACAGGTAATATACCTTTTCTAGCTGCAGATCCAGATGGATCAAATGGCTTGGGTTTTGCTTTTTGGAGCCCTGCAGTAAATTCTTGGGAAAGAAATATAGGATATGCGTCTAATAATGGATCAAATTGGGAATTTGAAGTTTTTACGGATCGCGAGAATACCCATAAAACTCAACCGAGTGTAGTAAATTATGATAACAAAACTTATGTGACTTTCGGCGAGGGATATTGTGCAGATACGTTGGTCACAACTGTTTTTGTTAAAGAAAACAATACTTGGTCTAAAGATTATGAAGATATTAATCTAACTCCTTATGGTTGCGGTTCGATTGGTGGACTATTTGCGAGACTTGGAAAATCTTCGAGTGGCGTACATTTGCTAACTTCTCTTCACACAGAAAATGGGCACCCATATTTTCTGAAAAATGAAGGACAAGGTTGGCTACCACAAGAAATAATCTATAATGCTTCATTGACTGCTCCCGATTGGCCAAGTGCAAACTTAAAATTTGATTCAAAAAATACAGCATATTGGCTGAATCAAGCTGCGGCTTCTCATTATTTAAGCTGGATTGAAGAAGACGGCAATGGCGGTTTAATTGGCATTCCTTATTTTTATGGTGATTTAACTTTGCACGACTTTCTAATCGTTGATGACATAGCTTATATCTATTATCGGGAGGGGAGTTCGGCCTACCCATTTGGTACACCTGTTATGTTTAAGGAAATGAAAATTGAACTTGACCAACTTATAACTAGTATCGAGGACGAGAAAATAAATTCAAGCTTTAGCTTGGATCAAAATTTTCCTAACCCATTTTTCACTACTACTTCAATTGGCTTCAATCTTGAAAAATCGTCTAATGTAAGTTTAAAAGTATATGGCATTTTAGGAAATCATATAGAAACAATTTTAGAAGAAAAGAGACAGGCAGGAGAATATCAAGAAACCATAACGGCTAGTGATTTAGCTGAGGGTATTTACACGTATATGCTAACTGTAGATGGAGTATCTGTAACTCGACAAATGATTATAGTTAATTATTGATTTTTAAACAGAACAGTTTTACGATACCAGCTATTTTTTCTAAAAGCCAACAAATGCTATAATAGGAATAATACAATGTAATTTACAAAATGTCAGTATTGAGCAAATTTACTATTCCAAGTATACTTGTGCTCAACATTTTATATAACTTAATAAAAGAAGAAAGAAAAAGTAAAATATGAATTTTAAATCAGAGCACTTATTAAATGCAAAAACGCGAGGTGACTTAATCGAAATAGCAAAGAAAGAGGGTATTCCAATTGAAAAAACTATAAATAAATTAAGATACGAAGCTGAGCTTATTAAGTTGCAGTCAGAGTTTGTGAATCTTCAAAAGTGGATTACAGAGAAAAAGAAGAGGGTAGCAGTGATTTTTGAAGGTAGAGATGCCGCAGGTAAGGGCGGTTCTATAAAACGATTTAAAGAGCATTTAATTCCTAGAACATCAAGAGTCGTAGCACTTAGCAAGCCTTCGGAAGTCGAAAGAGGTCAGTGGTACTTTAGACGATATATTCAGGTTTTACCCAATCCTGGCGAAATTGTTTTTTTTGATCGAAGTTGGTACAACCGTGCCGTTGTAGAACCAGTCATGGACTTTTGCAGCAAACGGGAGTATGAGAAATTTATAGTGCAAGTGCCTGACTTTGAACACCTACTCTATGAGGATAATTTAAAGATTATTAAGTTCTGGTTTTCTATTTCTAAAGAAGAACAAAAAAAGAGGTTTGAAGCACGCTTGAGCAATCCTCTGAAACGATGGAAATATAGCCCTGTTGATCAGCAAGGTCAATACAAATGGGATAAGTATACGCACTACAAAGAACAAATGTTTAGTAAAACGCACAACAATTTTAGCCCTTGGATAATTGTAAAAACCAATGATAAAAAACAAGCGAGGTTGGAAAGTATGCGGTACGTTTTGTCTCAGTTTGAATATGAAGGTAAAGGAGAATCTGGCATATCTCTGTTGCCAGATCCCAATATAATTATGCGTTACAACAGAAGCAGTATTCAAATTGATATATAAAAAAGAAATGAGTAAAAAAGTCATATCAGAAGAAGATCTCTCTCTCCTTAATTCAAAAATAGGGTTACATTCTTTGTTGAAAAATAAAAGCATTGACCTTGAAAAGACCATTGAAGAAGTAAAATATAGTAGGGACATTAGAAAGAAACAAGAGGAATTAATTAAGCTTCAGAACTGGGTCATTAAGAATGACAAAAAAGTCGTAATCCTTTTTGAAGGACGCGATGCGGCTGGGAAAGGGGGAGCTATTCGGAGAATAACGGAATATATTAATCCGAGACACTTCAGGATTGTAGCTTTAGACATTCCAACAAAAGATGAAAGAAAACAATGGTTTTTTCAGAGATATATTAACCAGTTACCCAAGCCAGGCGAAATTATATTTTTTGATAGAAGTTGGTACAATAGAGCTGTAGTTGATCCAGTAAATGGATTTTGCACACAAAAGGAATATGAGGTATTCATGTCGCAGGTTAACGAATTTGAAAAAATGTTGATTCAGTCTGATACTTATCTAATCAAATTTTATTTTTCTATCACGAAAACTGAACAAGCTAGGCGATTTAATGAAATTAAGAAGAACCCATTAAAGCGCTGGAAAATGACCCCAGTAGATGAGAGAGCTCAAGAGTTATGGAGTAAATACAGCACGTATAAAAGGAGAATGTTTAAAAAGACAAATACTAAATTGGTTCCTTGGGAAATCATAGATGCCAACACAAAAAATAAAGCTCGTTTGAAAGCTATAAATCATATTCTAAAGGCGATACCTTACAAAGAATAATGTGTGGTTAAAAAGATAGCTTTTATACCATTGTTTTATTGAAATAAGTTGCTTTTTCAAAGTCTCTTATGTTTATTGAAATAATCGAAATGCTTGGAAACATCACTTTTAATTCACTAATCTATTCTTTTTGAAAGATTACTTTTTTGAGAGGTTGAACGCCCTTCCATAATATTTGCAAAAATATGGATAAAGTCATCTTTACTATTTCCAATAGTATAATATTTGAATGGGTTGATTCTTACTTTGATATCTCCTTTATCAAAAAGCTCTGTTGATTCTGCGGTATCATAAACTCTTTGAATAATTTCTTCTGGTGATTTTAATTCAATAATGTTTTCGGAGCAATCAATTACAAAGTGAGGCATAAGTTATTTTTAGTGTTAGCTTCTGTATTTGGTAGAAGGAGTCAACTTATTTTTCAAAAAAATAATCATAACCTCTAAACACGGGCTGTGCTAAACGATTTTGTGCGACCATGAAATCATAATTGCCGTCTGTGGTCTTATTGATAAAGAACCTTTCGATTTTGCGGGCTTGATTAATATCTCGAGTATTACTGTTTCGAGTGATAATATCTTTGAATGGGATGAAATCTATTGCATTGATACTTCCTTTACTATCTTTTACGGTTACAGTAGCAAACGGTACTAATGCACGGATTGAATCTAATCTTACGTTGGTATTGTCAAAGTCTTCGGCATAGATCCTAGAAAAACCACCTAAGTATGCTTTTACACGCTCTGGAGAGACAGATTTGGTTGTTGGCTCTAAGAATTGACTGAGTGGTTCTACTTTGTAGTCTGACCCATCTACTGTCAATTTAAAAGAGGATTTTTGGTCCTTGTGATAATTTACACTCACTTCAGTAATGTCTTCTGACTTGTATTGGAACATTTCTCTATCACGGTATCTGTCTACCTTTTGGGTGAATCTAGTTCTCACATCTCCATTAAGACCTTTGAGAAACATGTTGTAAGGCTGAGTCGCCCCATCCATTAAGAAAGCTGTACCTGATTCATCATACGACTCTAGACCGATTTGGAAACTCCTTACTTCTTTGCCACCAAGATCATATATTTTTATTTGGACTCCAACTTTTGCTATATCTTTTAAGATCGTTTGTGTTTCTCCTTTCGACGGTATATTTTGGATTTGGATATTGGCTAATGTCTTTATTATCTGAGGTAATGTGAATTGACTGACGGTATACTTATCATTCAAAGTCCATACGCCACCTTTGCCTCTTTTGAAAGCCTTTAATAGTTTTCCTTTTGGCTGTACAGTGACCATTCCCATTTGATCATCAGGGAATGCAAAATTTCGATCTGATGTGTCCATACTTGTTTTTGGACCTTCATTCTGAGGTTTCAAAAAATATGCAATCGCAGCCAATCCAATTAGAAGGACAAATAAAATCATTAATTTTTTCATATAACTATTATAAGTTTATATCAAATTTAGTATGTTGAAAACAGTGTTGAATTATTTACACGCTTTCACTTTGAGTATCTTCTTCTTCGGAAGTAGTTAAAACCAACACCAAATAAAGCCAAAAATAACAATGGCAGACCGATATTGATGAATTGCCATTTCTTTCTTTCCTTCTTTGTCTTAACGGCGTCTAGCAAACGGAGTTTTACTTGTTTAGATCGAGAATCTAAGACACCACTATCGTCCAACATATATTCCACAGCATTGAGGATGAAGTCTTTGTTTCCATCATATACCCGTTGCTCCCAAACATTAAATCCAATTGGTCTTGATTTTTTATCTCTAAGACTTACAGAATTCTTCATGAAATCTACATCACTGAATACCATCTGTTTAGTCGGTGGACTTTTTGCCTGGAATTTAATGCCTAATTCATCCAATCCAGTTTGAAAACCTGGTGTAATTCTGTTCTTATATGCAGATTCGAATTCTCCTTCCAGTAACAAACCAAGTGTCTGCTTTCCTTTATTAAACAGTTCTTGTTTTGGTGGAAACTTAAGTATCTCAAAATTCAACCTCACAGGATTTAACTGATATCTTGAATAAGGCGATGAAGTAAGAAGTGGAGTCTTTTTGATGTTGTATTTTGTTTTTACAGTATCTATCGTACTTGGAAAAAACATATTGACTCTATCCAGATTCTTACCGACAGGATGGTCTACATTTGCTATTGCCAGCGGATGATAGAACCACTTGTACATAGCTTGTTGTATCTTTCCATCTTGTTGACCTACGACTTGTGGTATTTGAGTACATTCTAGATCGAGCACTAGATTAGGCTGAATCCTTGCTCCATATTTGAAGAGTAAATCGTCTAATCCAGTTTCTATATCCTTAGGGACATAGAACTTATATTTGTTTATACTATCAAGATCAGTATTCAGTTTTTCGATAAACCACATAACCTTACCGCCATTCATGATATACTGATCTAGTTTGAATTTTGCTTTCTCATCAAACGGCATTTTGGGTGCAGGAATAATCAGTAAATTTAAATCTTGGGAGATAGTAACAAGGCTGTCAAGGTTTAGTCTGCCCACATTATAGAATCTATCCAATTCATTTTCTAATCTTATCGTTTTCTCATAAGGCAGTTCGTCATGTCCAGTTGAAAAGGCCACAGTCTCTTTGTCCTTTTTGGATAATTTTTGAATGAGGTTGACAAATTTATATTCCAGAAGTTCTATACTTTTGTTTAACGTCACCTCATCATCTTCATTGAGGTTTTGTTCTTTGAGTAAGCTTACTGTTGATTTTCTATTTCTGTAACTGATGATAGCGTAAGGATATATTCCCTTCTGCACCACTTCCTTACCGTTGTTATAAGTTAGATTGATAGGAATTATACCATCTGTAGCCAATTGATCTCTTCTTGCTCTTATTTCTTGTACAGTCCCTTCAAGAGGGTCTTCGAAAATGTATTGGAGGTTTGGATTTATATCCTTAAGATCATCCAATAATTCAGAAGTAGCATTCTGCAATCTCATGAATCCAGCTGGAAAATCACCATCCAATAATACCTTGATGAATAGATTGTCTGGAAGTTTTTCGACTACATCATAAGTAGAAGGCGAAAGTCTGTCTCTTATACACATCTGACGCTGCCGACGA
>CAJXUU010000284.1 GCA_913061325.1 uncultured Saprospirales bacterium
CTACACTATCCTCTTCGTCGGCAGCGTCAGATGTGTATAAGAGACAGGTATAAATTTTTAGCTACTCACTCCCACCCAGTTCTTCATTTATATTCATCTATTCTCGGTTAATATTCTGTTAATGACACCAGAATAAAAACGATAGCCAACACTTTTACGTTTTTAATGCACCAAACGAAAACTTTAAGAACGCAATGAAAAATATCTTTTCACTTATTTTGGCAGGAATGATAGGAGGTGTCACAGTACTGGGCATCAACAAAATCTCTCAAGAAGAAACGGTGGTGAACTATAATCAGTCACCAAGAGCAACATTAGCAAGTCAGAACAGCGCTGCTGCAGTAGTTCTGCCAATTGATTTTGTAAGAGCAAGTGAATATGCCACAGAAGTTGTTGTACATATCATGGCAGAAGAGAGTCTTACATCAGCAAGAAAAAGGCAAGAAGATAGTAGAAAGTCAAGGAGAAGTCCATTTGATGACTTTTTCGGGGGAGACCTTTTTGGCAATGATTTTTTTGGACAGGATTTTTTTAGAGGGAATGGACAGAAAAACGGATCTGGATCCGGAGTTATTTTTTCAAAAGATGGATATATAGTAACCAATAACCACGTAGTCGGATTTGCTGATAATATATTAGTGACACTGCAGGACGGCAGAGAAGTAAAAGCAACAAAGATAGGGACAGACCCATCAACAGATTTAGCGGTTTTAAAAATAGATGTGGAAGGAAACCTTCCTACGTTAGAATTTGCAAATAGTGACGATGTAAAAGTTGGAGAATGGGTATTGGCTGTAGGAAATCCTTTTAGTTATTTGACATCGACAGTCACTGCGGGCATTATTAGTGCAAAAGGAAGAGATTTAGATATAATTAGTGAGGATAAGTCTATCGAAGAATTCCTACAAACGGATGCTGTTGTAAATCCTGGAAACAGTGGAGGTGCTTTAGTGAGCACGGAAGGAAAACTTCTTGGGATAAATACTGCAATAGCCACACCAACAGGAGTATATGCAGGTTATTCATTTGCTATTCCATCTAATCTTGTAAAGAGAGTAGTATATGATATTATTGAGAATGGAGATATTGAAAGAGTAAATCTTGGTGTTTTAGGATATGATGTTGACGAAAGCGTAG
Source organism: uncultured Saprospirales bacterium (assembly GCA_913061325.1). GTDB lineage: Bacteria > Bacteroidota > Bacteroidia > Chitinophagales > Saprospiraceae > CAJXUU01. Next base: position 1,138 of record CAJXUU010000284.1, read on the forward strand.
TGTCTGATTATAGTCTTAACATAGACTATGGTTTTTATGTAGATAGTATGGATAAAAGAAGCATTGCACAATTATCTGGAATGTTGCCAGGAGATGTAATTGTTGCAGTAGACTACAAAAAAGTTGAGAAATTCGAAGACATTGTAGAGCTGATGAAATACAATAAGGCGGGGGACACCGTTAATATAACAGTAAAGAGAAAAAAGAAGGATAAAAATATAAAGGTGAAGTTGAGAAAAGGGCTGTAATATTTGAAATACTAAAAGTCATTTGAGCGTCATTCTTAAGAAATTAATGCACAAATACTGATCTTTTTCAATGGACCTAACGTTATAAAAGAAAGTTGGTTTTTCGTTTTGTTTTGATGACGCCGGTTCCGCTTGGAGCTGGCGTTTTTTAATATAATCAATAGACATCCACCAATTTTTTCTTACGAATACATTGTGTATTACTCAACATTAAACCAAGGTAGACAAGAAGAAATTAAATAGGAAAGGCTGCTCAAAAATAATCGAGCAGCCTTTTCTTATTTAATAAAATGTTTTATCAAGCCCTTCCTCCATCTAGAAAATCTTGATATTCTCTTAATTCATCAAATTTTCCATCAGCGGCCAATTCGGCTTGTTTTGGCCAGGTAGTAGGATCTCCCAGTGCAAACCTTGACCCAGCAGCACTTAGTATTGCTTTGACAGCACTTGCTTCAGCATTTGCCAGATCTCTCCATGTTTTGATACCATTTTCATGAAGTAATTTTTCGGTAGCCGGACCTATACCCTCTATAGCTTTCAAGTCATCTTGTTTATATGTTTTGAGCACTCCTGTTTTAATAAGATATTTTTCCAACTTCGAGGCGGTTAAACCTGCAGCATTGTCTTTACCAGTATCTAGTTTTTTCTGAAGATCGATCATACCATCAAAATCTCCATTAGCGGCATATCCAGCTTGTTGAGCCCAGGTGGTTGGGTCGATTATTTTGTATTTATCTCCATATTTACCTAAGATTGTTTGAAGTGAATCAGGGGTTTGTGCGGCAAGATCAGAATGAGAATTTACTCCATTCTCTTTTAATACACTTTCCATTTTTGGACCTACACCTTCTATTATTTGTAGGTTGTCAGACTTCACACCACGATAGATAGACTTTTTACTTGCACCTGAGGCTGAAGAAGTTCCATCTATACCTCCGGTATTTCCAGAAGTTCCACTAGAAGTAAGACTTGCAGCTCCAGCTGCTGCTAAAGACGAGGATACATCACCAATGTCAGAGCCTCCATCATTTGCATCACTATTAGAATTAGAACCTCCGCTTCCTGAACCAGACTTGTCTGTTGATTCTGCAGCTAATGCTGAGATATTTGAATTTCCACGGTTACTTTTATTACCCTTTTTGACTTTTATACTAGAATCTGCTGCAACTTTTAAAGCGTCCATATTGGCTTCCATCTCTCGCATTCGTCCTTTAGTAATTGCAAGATCTCCCTCAAGTTCGGTTCTTTTTGAGCGACAACCAGCGAGGTCTACTTCAAGACCACTTATACTGTCATTAAGTCCTTTTATTTGGCCATCATAGTCTGCAACCATTTTATTATTTTTATCCCTCCAGTACAACCATGTTAATAGGCAGCCTAATATAAGAGGCAAAAGCCAAAGCCACCAGAAAAAGTCGCATATTGATATTAATGTTATCATTGTATTTTATTTTTAATGTTATTTAATGATTTGGAGTTCTGTACGTCTGTTCGCAGCACTCTTTTTGTTATTCACATAAGCACCACTTGCTGGCTGAGTTTCTCCTTTTGATAAAGCAATGATTTTAGAACTGCTTACTCCCTTACTTATTAGGTATTGTTTGACTATGTTAGCCCTTCTTTGTCCTAATCGGATGTTAGATTCCGAAGAACTCATGCTGTCTGTATGACCTGTAAGACGAACACTTTCTCCCGATTTTATAACTCGACTAGCAACATCATTCAGATATGCCTCTATTTCTGCATCGATCAACCTATTAGTAGAATTGAATGGGAAATAGATCAATGTACGATCCTCGATTTCTTTAATCGCGGTTGTGTTTTTCAGATTTCTGAATTCTACACTTTTAAACATGTTGATTTTATCTCCTTCTGATGGATTTACGAGTTTTCCTCTTATGTTTATCCTTTCCTCAGTTAATGGAGGTTTGAATAAATTGGCGATTTCGGTGGCTCTTGCAAGACCTAGGTTCTCAAAATTGGCTGGCTTGGCCTCATCTGCACGGTATAGACCAGTTATTTCTAATTTTTCTCCGTCTTTTAGTTCATTAAGTAAGGCTTGTCTTCGGGCACCCCATCCTTTCCCTGTTACTGCATCCGCTTTATTCCAATTAAATAAAAGGGGACCTGCTCCTTTATTGGTAGCCGAGATCAAATTCGAAGCATTATCGTCTTTTTTGTCGTCGATCATTGCTTTTGAACTGTCATTACCACAGTTAAATTTGGTGTCAAAACAAGGTTTGATAAAAATGCCGAGCACAAGCCATAATATGATAGCGACTATTGAAAGTATCAATCTCATAAGCTATTGTGTTGGTTTGATTAAATAATAATTTTGAAATGATAAAATACTGATAATTCTACCTTTTACCATTATTTTGACGGACTTTAACCAAATTTAGTCACATATATGGGGATAAAAATCAAAATTTAGACTTAAAATTTGGTTTTTCACCAAACCATTAGTGTAAAATTTACGATAACTAATCATTACAACACATTGATATTAAGCAAAGTATACAACTACCTTTAGGCTTTAAATTGATGTTATAAACATACCAATATTATGAACAGGATAATAACGCTTGACGAATTTATAATCCGTGGTCAAAACACCTATACTGACGCAACAGGGCACCTAACGAGGCTATTGAGGGATATTGGTATTGCTGCCAAGATTGTAAATAGAGAGGTAAATAGAGCGGGATTAGTCAATATTTTAGGGATAGCAGGTTCGGACAACGCTAGTGGCGATGATGTTCAAAAACTAGATATTTTTGCAAACCAAGTATTTATAGACTGTCTTAATAATGGTGGAGAGTGTTGTGGGATTGCTTCCGAAGAACTAGAAGATTTTGTACAACTAGATCCTGTGAAAAACAAAGAAGCAGAGTATACAGTCGTTATGGACCCGTTAGATGGCTCTTCTAATATTGATGTAAATGTTTCTGTAGGCACAATATTCGGTATTTACAAAAGAAAAAGTGACGTGTCTGGTCCATGTGATATAGGTGATTTTTTACAAAATGGAACAGAGTTAGTAGCTTCAGGATATGTTTTGTACGGGACATCTACTATTTTGGTCTATTCTACGGGTAATGGAGTCAATGGGTTTACACTAGATCCAAGTATCGGAGAGTTTTGCTTATCTCATCCTAATATGAAAATACCAAAAACGGGTAATTATTACTCTGTTAATCAAGGGTATTATTTAAAGTTTGACTTGGAAATGAGAAGATATATTGATCATTGTTCAGACTCTAACTTAAGATTGAGATATATTGGAAGCATGGTTTCGGATTTACATAGAATCATGTTCCAAGGGGGTATATTCTTATACCCCAATACGCGTAAGTATGTTAATGGGAAATTGCGACTGCTATACGAGTGCAATCCTATGAGCTTTATAATAGAACAAGCAGGAGGAACAGCAATAAACACAAAACTAGAAAGGATTCTCGACCTAAAAGTATCCAGTATTCATCAACGATCTACTATTGTTATTGGTAGTCCAGACATGGTAGAGGAGATGAAAAAATTTGTAGAGAGATATAGTGCCGTAGAAATATAGATATTGAACGGATTAAAAATCACACTTTGCTCCATTTGCTTTGAGCCATTTTTCTTTTTCCTTGTAGTTGGGCATGATTTGGCTTACAATGCTCCAGAATTTTGGAGAGTGGTTCATCTCGTACAAATGTGCTAATTCATGTATGATCACATAATCTATTACTTCAAAAGGAGCAAATAACAATCTTGTGGACAGATTGACATTGGAAGCTGTGGAACAACTACCCCAGTTCGACTTATTGTATTTAAGATTGACAGACTTTATGTTTTTGTGGAAACACTTATCGTTGATTTCCATTACACGCGCAGTTACTTTTGGTAAGAACAATTGACCACAAACTCTAGATAGGAGGGACTTTATCATTTTATCTTTTTCAACCCCGTTAACTTCATGAGGTATAGACAATTCTATTGTTCCTTTTTTTAGGTCATATTTTCCACTACCCGATTGTCTCTTTTTATAAGTGATGTGGATAGGGAAAGATTGACCGTAGATATCAATCTTTGGAATTTCATCGTAGTCTTTAACTTTATACTTATTTAAAGCATTAGGATTCTTTTGGGAGTGACCTTTTACCCATTTTACCGCATCTGCAAAGTGTTTTTCACGAGCACCACTAGAGAGAGAAGAGGGTATTCTCAGATTGATGCACGATCGACCAAAGGACACCCTCACACTACTTCTTCTCTCTATATATATTTTAAATGGCACTTCTTGACCATCAATATTGACAACCTGATTGAAACTATCCATTTGTTGTTTCCCAATCTTTCATAACATCTACTAATCGTTGTACTCCGTCTTTTGTCATAGCGTTATAGATAGAGGCACGGAACCCACCTACTGATCTATGGCCGGCAATACCGACACAACCAGCTTCTGTGGCTTTAGCAATGAATGAATCTTTATGGTCTTCTACCGTTGGGAGGAAACACACATTCATAAGAGAACGGTCTTCTTTTGCTGCACTACCATGAAATAAGCCATTTCTATCAATCTCATTATATAGTAATGCCGCTTTTTCTTCGTTGTGTTTTTGCATAGATGATATCCCACCATTATTCTCTAACCATCTCAATGAGAGCATTGATACATATATCGCATATACTGGGGGAGTATTAAATGAAGAGCCTTTATCTATATGTGTTTGATAATTAAGCATAGACGGCAATGTCCTTTTTACTTTATTAAGGACATCTTTCTTTACAATTACCAATGTTGTACCTGCTGGGCCTAGGTTTTTTTGAGCTCCAGCATATATGAGGTCATATTTATTAATATCAATAGGCCTACTAAAAATATCCGAAGACATATCACACACTAATCTCACGCCCGTCTCTGGGTAGTTGTGAATTTGAGTACCATATATAGTATTGTTACTCGTTAGGTGTAAATACTTAAAGTCTTTGTTGATTTCATATCCTTTGGGAATATATGAGAAGTTCTTGTCCTTAGAAGAAGCAACTATATCAATGTTACCAAACAACTTAGCTTCTTTGATGGCTTTCGAAGACCACGCACCGGTTTCTAAATATCCAGCACTTTGTCCTTCATCCAGTAAGTTCATGGCAGACATATAAAATTGACTACTAGCTCCTCCTGTCAAAAAAAGTACTGCATAGTCATCTGAAAGGTTTAACAGGCTTCGCACTCGTGTTTGAGCCTCATCCATAACTTCAACGAACTGTTTGCTACGATGCGAAATTTCTAATATGGAAAGCCCCATTCCTTTAAATTCCACAATTGCCTCTTGTGCCTCTTGCAAGACATCCTGAGCTAAAATTGCGGGCCCAGCAAAAAAATTAATTTTATTCATTGATTTGTAATTTGTAATTATAATTCTGCGCCAAATATGATAATTATTTATTTAAATCTTTGTTCATATTGGATCAGATCGAAATTTTTTAATTTTGAAATTGATAGTGTCTATATCAACATATATCAATATACGATTGGGTTCAACTTGCGAGAGGACCATAAGTGGAGGTTCTAGCTATACTTAATCATAAAGAAAGGAAAGCGGGTTTATAAATGTGGATAAGTTATATGGTGTTTTGAATTTTGACAATTCATTGGTGGAATTATCATCTTACAAGAATAAATAGGAGGATCTATGTGGTTGAATCACCCATGATCAAAATACCGCATCAATATAAGGTGAAAACTGTGTGCATTTAAACATATTTAGGCTAATCTACCAACTAAAAAACCATTAACCTTGTACAAAAGGTCGTTATATGGGGACAGCTAATATTCACTCAAAAGATTGTTTAGGCAATAAATTATATTTCCCAAACAAAATTTTGTTTTGAACTATATTTGTATGATTTCACAGTATTTCCTTCTCGCGAAAAATTAATTTGTAACTTATTATATTTTTTTAATTACCTAAAATGCTGTAAACCATCAAGCTACAAAACGAAGTAAAAAAAGACTATTTTTTTCGAATGTTTTTCATTAAAAAGTTTGGTGGTTAAGTAAAAAGGATGCTATCTTTGCATCCCCTTACGGAAGGAAACATAACAAAAGCGTTATGAATTTAGATGACAAATAGGGAAAAACGATCATTGACACGACTGGAAGAAATAGAATAAGAATAACGC
>CAJXUU010000285.1 GCA_913061325.1 uncultured Saprospirales bacterium
CGAGATTTCTGCCTGTCTCGTGGGCTCGGAGATGTGTATAAGAGACAGAGCCTGCACCTGGCACGGAAAAGAAGCCTGAGGCAAAGGAAGGTACAGAAAACACTGAAACTACTGAAACTACTGAAGAAATAAAAGATGATACAGTAGCCGAAGCAACAACAGTAGAAGCAACAACAGTAGAAGAAAATTCAGATAAAGAATAATTCTTAAACTAAGATATAAATTAAAAGCTAGCAATTAATTTTGCTAGCTTTTTTCATATCATCTATATCGATAATTTCTCAAAGATCAATTACAGACTTCTCATTTTTTATTAGGATACTTTGATCAATATGGAAATATTATGATTGGATCGTCCCTCTGAAATGTATATTTTGGTGAAAAACTAAGCAATTGCCTATAGGTGTAACTATTGTTCAGAGAAGAAGAAAATTTTTATTGAGTTAGATTAATCTCAACATTTTTAGTCACACAAGTAGAAAAAATACCAAATCCTTTTTCAATATTAGTTCTGTATAGACCTTGTTCACTAAATAAAGAATTTGAAGAAGTTTCAATGTTATTCAAACCTAAATAATAATTGTAATGGTCTTCAGTTATCGAAACTACTTCTGAAAATAAATTGTCCGATGTCTGATTTTCAAGTTCGATTGGATAATTAGATCGTATTTCTATCTCGAAAAATTCGTCATCCATTTTATCTAAATCAATCCAAAGTCCTTCTTCATTGACTAATTCCTTTACAGCAAACTGACCAGACGTTACACTAACTATTGTAAAAGGTGTCGCATCGGGTAAAATTGAAGTATATACAACCTCTTCATTTTCAATTGACTTAGTTTGAAGTTTCTCGTTTAATTTAAGCTGATAAAATAAAGATTCGTTTGTATTTAAATTTTCGAAATTGAATTTTATCGTTCCTTGCCAAAATTCAAGACCTTCAGAATCCTTATATATTCTACTTGACACTAACTCTGTGTCTACTATCTCATTCCATTTTGGCACTGTACTAAAAGCTCTTATCTTAGGAATATCACTTCCATAGATTTCAGCTTTTAATCTAAGTTGTTTATTGGGTATCAAAAAAGTTTCACTTCCAATATAATCGTACACTTTTGTCTCTTCGTTGTAGATGAAGTCAATAAAATTATCTGAATTTACATCTTGGACTTGAATAAAAACATCTCCTGGTTTTTCTATAGGGTAAGAACCATTGAGATTATTTGTAGTATGTACTTTAGCAAGAATATTATCAGATCCGCGAAGCATTTGTAGATCAATCACAAGTGTAGGCCTCACATCATCAGGAATAGAAACTTTATTGACACATGAAGACATGCCAATAGCTACTAATAAAAATGTGATTGTTAGTGAGTTTTTCAACGCTTTAATATTATCCATCAAACTTAAGACAAATAATTAACAATAATGTCACCTACTTGGCGAAATATATTTTTCATATCCCAATTTAACAATTCTAAGGTACGAACGGAAGCAAATAAGTTACAAATTTATACTACACTGAATAAAAGGCAATTAGAAGGAGACAGAATATCCAAAAGAAGGTATAACTGGCAAAATAGAATATTGAACAACATCAAAACTTTGTGGATTTCCTACTGAATTTTCTACATCTTGATAAAAAGGATTTGCTTTATTGAATGCATTATAAACACCTAAAAACAACTTACTCCTCCCCCACTTATACTTACTGTAAAAATTGAAACCTATATCCACTCTGTTATACATAGGTAGAAGTCCAGCATTTTTATTGAGAAACAATGGTGAAATTACACCATTGATTAATCCTGTGCTTCCAACTGGTGATGTAATTGGGTTTCCACTACTAAGATTCCAATTAAGGTTAAACTCTGTATTATCAGTAATCTTGTGAAGGAGCCCTAATTTAAGATTGTGTCTTCTATTATATCTAAATGGATATGGTTCTCCATCAGTTGTTAAACCTTCAAAATCCCTAAATGAAAAAGCGAGTGAATAATTTGCATTCCAGGTTGTCCTTCCAATTATCTTGTCTAGATTGGTTTCAATTCCGTAGGCCCTTCCACTTCCCACAGGAATACTTGACTCCCAATTTGTATCTGCACTAATCTTTGATATTCCACCTTCATCAAAAGTGGTGAGATCATCAAACAATTTGAAATACCCCTCTATTCCAAATCTTATTCCTGATGAATTATAGTAGCCAACGCCCATTGATGCCATCCACAATTTTTCTGGTGCTATATTATCTGTTGATGGCAGCCAAACGTCCGTTGGCAAGCCTAAGCCATTGCTAGACAATAGATGCAAATATTGATTCATTCTAGAAACTCCAAACTTAAAATAGGAGTTTTCCCATTTTGCAAGAAATGATACCCTCGGTTGTATACTAAGATAAGACTTCTCACCCGTATTTGAATAATTTGCATGTAATCCAATATTCAATGTCGTCGCATATCCTATCGAAATTTCATCTTCTAAATATCCGAAATATTCCCAACCTTTTAATTGAGGCTCATCTATTTCTAATTTTACTTTTATCTTATCAATAGGTTCATTGGGGTCGAAGATATTATCAGAATTATTAATCGAAACAAGGCCTGGACTAAAGTCGTGTTTTGTTATTCCCCCACCAGATCGTAAAGTATGAGAAGGGTTTGGTATATAATCAAAGTCATATTTGGCAGTAAAATCAGTAATTGCAGATTTAAAATATCCTGCCTTATAAACCCTACTAACGACTGCTGAACTAGTAGTAAAAACATCTTTCTCGAAAGAATCAAAATTGTAGCTTGTATAATATGCCGTCAACCTACCAAAGGCCTTTTTAGAATATTGTGAAACAAGCCTGACAGACGCTAAATTATTGCCCCAAACCCAATCCGTTTCAGTATCTATAGTATTTGTTACTGAAGTTACTGTATTCAGAGTTGTTGTGCTTTTATTAGTATTAAAATCATCTAGGCCATAGAATCCATTAATATATAAGGTATGTTTCTTATTTAGCTTGAGACTTAGTTTACCATTAAGGTCAAGAAAGCTGTACGTAGAAAATCCAGTACTTCCTGTATTTTGATTCTGATATTCAGTAATTCCCTTGATCCATGGATCAAGCAACGTTCTTCTTGCTGAGAGAATAAAACTACTCCCCTTCTTACCAATTGGTCCTTCAAACGAAGCCTTCATGGCAAGTAAAGAAAGACTAACATCACCACTAAATCGCTTCTTATTTCCATCTCTAATTCTAACATCCAAAACAGACGATAATCTTCCACCATAACGTGCGGGAATATTACCTTTTATCAGATTAGCATTTTTGATTATATTACTATTAAATACTGAAAACAAGCCAATCGCATGACTGATATTGTAAATAGGTACACCGTCGAATAAAACAAGATTTTGGTCTGCGGATCCGCCACGGACATTCATCCCTCCTACTCCATCTGCACCTCCATCGACTCCGGGCATCAAACCAACTAACCTTATTATATCTGTCTCACCGCCTAATGAAGAAGCAGTCCTAATCCTATCCAAATTCAGCTTACTTACAGAAATAGCTTCTGGTTCTTCTTGATTCTCAACATCTTCAAGAATAATTATCTCATTTAATAATACATCAGGTGCGAGCTCAATATCAATTATAGTATCTTTTTGTAAGAATATCTCTTTTACCTCCTGACGATATCCTAGATAAGAATAGTAGATACGTTTGGTTCCTTTGTCCATGGTAAAGCTGTAAAATCCATGCTCATTGGTCTGTGTTCCTTTTGACTTATCGAAAAGATAAACATTGGCTCCGATTAATTGCTCTCCCGATTTTTTATCAGTTAAGTAGCCATTTATGGTCAGGTTTCTATCTCTTTCACGCAATTTATCTCTGGAAACCACAATAGCACCACCAATAATATCATACCTACATCTTGCTGGTCCAAGGATTGCTTTGAGAATAATTCCAAGCGGCTGATTTACAGCATTTATGGTTATCTTTTTATTAGCGGGAATTCTGTTGGTTGTAAAATTGATTCTTACACCAGATTTTCTGTCTAGCTCTTTTAAGACGGTGCTAAGTGGTTTATTTCTGGTTATATATGTAAGAACTACTTCATCAGGAAGAGGAGTCTTCTGACTATAGACTTCTACAGTAGAACATAGCACTACTAGCAAAGAAATAATTCTCAAAACAACGGCGCTAGGCCAATTAGTCGGCATATAATAAAATCCTAGTTATATGGTTCAAATTCAAAAACCATACCCAAAGATAAATCTTAGATGTCAGCTAAAGAGAATATATTAAGCAATATTGATAAAAAGATTTTAAAAGGACAATTTTAGTCATGAAGTATCCTGTAAAGAAAATCAACCAAACACTAGATACAGTCAACTATTGAAAGTTTAATCTTTCCGTTTTCAGTGGATGAAATCTCTAGATCAAAACTCTTTTTTAATATTTCAATGATATTATCTAATGATTCTGAGGACATGCCACCAGAAGTGAATGTGCATGCTGTGTTTTTAGAATTACTTTCTAATTCCAATTTATCATTATGAAACATATTGATATCAGCAACTACTTGAGACAATGGTGAATCATCAAATGAAAGTGATGTATTTCTCCATAGTGCTGTATTCCTTTCTATTGCAGTTATGTTAAGCTTATTATTAGAAAGATGTGTTTCTTGATTTTTTGTAAGAACCACAATATCAGCTTCAGAAACCACTGAAACTTTACCAGTAATTACAGAAACGATATCATTCTTACCATCTACGGTAAAACTAGTTCCTAGTACAGAAACAGTCAAATCATTTTCTTGAATATTAAATGGAAGGTTTTCATTTCTATTTACATCGAAGAAAGCTTTTCCTTCTAATTTAATATTTCTGTGTTCGACACCGAATCCATTTTTAAATGCTACAGATGATCCTTCGTCTAACCAAATTTTTGATCCATCTTCAAGAGATGCGAAACGAATGCCATTATCAGCTGTTATTATTGTGGATCTATTACCAAATAGGAAAATAGCTGCGATTCCTAATACAAATATAGCAGCAATTGAAGCTAATCTACTTATTGAAAAAATTGAAGTGCTTCTTGTTTGATTAATTGATTTTACTACAGTTTCCTTTTGAGTGGCAGGTTGAATTATTTTTTCTTCTTGTAGCAATGCTAGATGTGAAGATAGTGCGGATTCAAAATCTGGATTGAAATTTTGTGGCTCATAATTAGCGGACATATCCCATAAGATAGAATATTCATCATATAGTGCTTGATTCTGGTCTGATTCCTTTCTCCACTGATCCAATTTAGCAAGTTCTGATGAAGATGCCTCACCCATTACTTTTTTTGCTAATATGTTTTCCATCACTTTGGTGTTTTTGTGATAATACTTGTTTCCAATAAATGAGACACAATTATAATTAATGTACCCCTACGTCAAATCTAAATATTTTCACTTTTTTTTTCATTTTGATAATCTATCACCGCTTTTCTTACAAACTTTAGTGCTTTAGACATCTGATTCTCAACGGTTTTGACCGATATTTCTAATTGCTCAGATATTTCTCTATAAGTCTTTTCTTCATACCTACTTAATCCAAAAATAATTCTACACCGCTCAGGTAAATCACCAACAGCAATATTGATTGCATTTTGCAAATCTTCAGCTTCTAGTATTTTTTGGCTTGAATTCTCTGTACTTGGTAACAGCAAAATGGCATCCTCTTGTTCAAAGTCCATTCTTTTTGCCCGAATATGATTTAGTGTTTTGTTGACAGCAATCTTCCTAAGATATCCTTTAAGTGAGATATTTACATCTAAAGTTTCTCTTCGTTTCCACAACTCCACAAATACTTCTTGAGAAATATCTTCGGCTGCAGCTCCGTCTCCTATCATTTTAAAAACGATACTACAAACATACCTGTAGTAAGACCTATATAAAGACCGCAATGCCACTTCAGGCTTACTTTTCAATATATCTAATATTTCAATATCGGGAACTAACAAAGTATTCATAAAAAATAAATTTTCTACAATACTTCATTGCTATCTTGTTTTGAATTATGATTATAAATCATAGGTAGGGCGTACAACACAAATCAATGAAGAATTTGAGCACAAAGTACGTATTTATTAACTATAATTGTAATATATTAACAGTTCTAACACAAGTGATCAGAAATTGTGATAGAATTTCACCTAACATTATTAAATTTATCCACTTATCAATATTTGACAAAATGAAAAATGCTTTAACAATGATTTTCTTCGCGTCTTTCGTCTTATTTTCCTGTAAATCAGATAATAAAACAAAAGAGGTTAAACAAGAAGTAAAAGTCGAAACTCAAAATAAATACACACTTACTCCATTTACACCCTCTAAAAGTTTTGCAGATGCAGAAATAGAAGGTATGGCATATTCAGCTGGCTCCTTTGATTTCAAATTAGCTGAAGGTGATTATACGCTAGGTCAACAAACAACTGATGCACCACAGAAAATGTGTGCAAACAGTGGAAAAGGTCAGCATATCCACTTGATAATAGACAATGCTCCATATGCAGCAAAATATACAAACAAGTTCGATTATGATGTAGAAGATGGAGAGCACTATTTATTAGCGTTTTTATCTAGATCATATCACGAAAGTATCAAGACTGACAAAGCCAATGTAACTAAGAAAGTAACTGTTGCAAATAAAGGAATTACTAATTCTCAACCCGTCACAGATCCTATGTTATTTTATAGTCGACCAAAAGGTACTTATGTTGGTAAAAAAGATACGGAAAAGGTAATGCTTGATTTTTATACTGTAAATGCGAATGTCGGAATTACACAAAAAATCATAGCAAAGATAAATGGCGAAAAGCATGAAATCACTAAATGGCAGCCCTATTATATAACTGGACTTCCTATGGGAGAAAACACTGTTGAACTCACACTGACAGATATGGACGGATATACAATTGATACCCCTCTGAATCCAGTGACTAGAAAATTCACTTTAAAAGCAGATCCTGCGGAGTAAATTATCATAACATCATTAAAATAAAAAAAAGCGAACTATTTAGTTCGCTTTTTTTATTTCCTATATGTCACGTTTTCAAGCAGATACAATCAATCGATAAAAGTAAATGAAAATAATTATAAAAAATATACCTCACACACTTTTTGGTATCAAGTAATGTAGTATTTTTGCAATCGATTTTAAAGAATCATGGTGATTGTAGCTCAGTTGGTTAGAGCACCGGTTTGTGGTTCCGGGGGCCGTGGGTTCGAATCCCATCTTTCACCCAACAAAGGGATTTCGTGTAAACGGAGTCCCTTTTGTTATTTTCAAAGGCTTGCATTTATAACTTGCATAGCCTTTTCTAATCTCTTAATTTAGTCTGTAATAAAAATCAAATTACTTTTGTTTCATATAGAATATTAAATCGAATATGATAATTATTTGTGCCCTAGTGATAGTAATTTAAATTGCGTTGATGTACACCTGTCTCTTATACACATCTCCGAGCCCACGAGACAGGCAGAAATCTC
>CAJXUU010000286.1 GCA_913061325.1 uncultured Saprospirales bacterium
AACTTAAATTAATTCTCAATGAATCTAAAGTGACATATCCAAACAGATATGGTATTAGAGGTTATAAGATAAACCAAAGTTATAGAAACTTTGAGTATCAGCATTTTCAAATTTTGCTCCTCTTAACCCAAATCCTACTCCAACACCGATCCCTTTCCATACTTCAAAAGAGATATTGTTGATCCAAGTATACTCAAAAGGTCCAACATTTTCCTCAATATTTTCAGGATCTGTAGGGCTTGCTAGATTAGTAGCTCCACTGTATGGTAAGAATGTACTAAGTGTAGATGAGAAATTTACATTCTTTCCAGCCAATTGGTAAGTATTAGTATAATCTGCTCTGACTTTTGCGCCGATAGATCCTGAAGATGTTGGATTTGCGCCCGCACCAGAGAATGCTACATGATAGTTCAGAGGGTGCACAACCACAACCAAGTTACTTGATGGCGTCCATGTACCTCCAACTCCTATATCTATTACACCTGGCTCAAGGAAATTACTTAATGAAGAATTGAATTCTCCTAATACAGTAATAGCAAATTTAGGGTGAATTCTATATCCATAAAGAGATGCAAAATTAAGTAGATCAACAGTATGATTATCTTTATCGAGTAAACCTGGACCACCATCGTCACCCGCAGTGTTTACTTTCTGAAAAACCTCTTGAATGATTAATTTGTTATTCCATAGAGTTTTTTCTGTCAACTTATTTGCGACTCCTGTAAGATTTAATCCCAAATTTGACGCTGAAGAATTAGGGTTTGCTGCTGCTGCCCAGTTGCTGAAACTATTCAATCCAAATCCCAAATTTCCAGCTACTCCTTTTCTCCAACCAGATAATATATCTATCTCTTTTTGTAATCCTCCGATCTCACCATTAAACGCATCTGCTTGTGCTTGTGCTTCTCCTGCTTTTGCAGCCAATTCTGCCTTTTTTGCTTTAAGTTCGTCCAAAGTCATATCCTGTGCATTAGTATTCAATGCAAAAAACATAAATGCAAAAATTGCCAAGTAAAAATTCTTCATCTTGTAAAAATTAATTTTGAAATTAAATATAATATTAATCGTGGTATTCAACTTTTGTGTTTGTTGCCTGAGAGAGAGGAAAAGTCACTCTTCCAGTTTCTGTTTTGATACTAAGTATGCTTTTGCTTACCTCGTTTATAATGCCTGTTACTCCATCTATAGTCACCTTTTGCCCAACTTGAAACTGATCTTTAGAATAAAAAGATGCTACTATATTAGACATTACATCTTTCGATGCTAACCCATATCCAATTGCAAAAGCCAAAACAATACCCCCAATAATTATACTAATGTTTTGTGATAAAAAATTAGTATCAATCTTAGCCTGTGATAATGCTACAATTACAATATTGATAAAAAGGAAGTAAAAAAGGAATGAGGATATAAGTCCCGCAGAAGATATCCCTAATGAGTTTAGAGCTGTATGAATGCCTTTTCTCAGCATATCAGCTAGCAAAGTACCTAGAATGAGAACTATAATGGCTACGATCAAATTTGGAATAAATGTAAATATATCAGCAACCAAATTAGAAATTTCTGGAATCCCCAATACGGAAGTTGCACCTATTGCAAAGAACAACATCATAAAATAATATAAAAACTTAGATGCAATCACACTGATTTTGATATCCATGTTTGCTTTCTGAACAATATCAATTTCGTTAAGTTTATCTCCTATATTATCAACACCTACCTTTTTTAATGCTGTAAGAATAATTTTGGCTACTATTTTCGAAATTATGTAACCTATTATAATAATAACCAATGCCATAAATACATTTGGTACAATATCGGCGAATTTTTTCACCATATCTAACAATGTATCTCTCATTACATCAACTTGCAGAAGAAATTTCATAAAAAAATTTTAATTGTTATTTTAATTAATTTATTGGCAATCTTTCTGCTAATTCAAATCTGGATATTTATTTTGCTTCCGCATATTATCTGTAGAGTCTGATGAACCACCCGCTAAGCTAATAAACAAGTCTAAAATCTTAGGGAAATACATTTCGACCACAGATGTGACGTATCTCATAATACCTATATCAGAATTAGCACCATTTTTGATTTTAGCTGTATCCATTGAGACATCTTGCATCTCTAGCTCTTCTAATTCTTTGAAACTGTTTCTCATTTTACAGCATTTTATTTTTTAAAACCACAATAATATAATTGTAGTATTAAGCGACATCTATATATAGTTCTTTGTAAGTTTTTTTAAACTTTTCTTTGGCTCTTTTGATCTTCATCTTCACTGCGCTTTCCGATTTATTCAATATACCGCAAATCTCCTTTATCGAAAATTCATCCTGATACTTCATCAATAAGATCGCTTTGTCTCCAGCTGGTATTTTATTTAAGACAGCTTTTAATCTAATCACGTTTGTTTCCATTAACTCAGAATCCTCTATCTCATCTATTATTACCTCACCATATGCATTGATATCATCAACCAAAACACCTATATTTTTCTTATTCTTTCTGATTACATCAATACAGAAATTGTACGTTATAGAATATAGCCAAGTTGAAAATTTTGACTTTCCTGAAAATTTGGAAAGACTCAATAACACTTTGACAAATATCTCTTGCGCAGCATCCTGAGCCTGAGCCTCATTTTTGAGAAGTGAATAACACTTTCCAAAAACTTTAGCAGTATAACGTTCATAAAGAATATTAAAGTAATTGGCATTTTGTGTAGCCAAATACACTTCAATAACCTCCTCATCAGTCATCGCCTTCGATGCAGCTCCTGAAATAACTGGATTTAATAAATTTATAAACAAACCGTTTTCAATAATTTGGGGTGTCAATAATCCTTAATGTCTTTTGAAAATTAAACATTCTGATCTTACCAATGCCATTGTGACGCAATTATAATCGAAAGTAACACTATTTGAATAAAAAAAATTGATTTGCACCAAAAACGACGTCTACTCATAAGTTAAAGATACATAGCCATAGTTAGTTTAACATTTAAAATCACTCAATCTAAAAACAGCTATTAACTATCTGTAGACGAAAAATATCTATTGATTAACGAATAATAGATAGCTACATAAATCAGTTCTATTCCTACTTAAGTTTGCTGTGAAAGTTAATAATAATAAGCAATCAGCAAGTATTCAATGTAAAACATATTGCAATTATAATTAATATGTTTTATTTTCTATACTTTTGCATGAAGAAGTGTGTTGCCAAAAGTGTACCGCTGATTGATAAAGAAATCGTATGACAAAGAGAATCACATCTAAAAAAAAGACCAAGGCTCCCAAAAACGAATTTGGACAGTATATCAAATTGTTGTGGGCAGCCATATTAGCTGGGCTAATCCTTGTGATATGTTTATTCATTTTCATATCAAAAACTCAACTTCCTGATACCCAAGAATTAGAACAGCCAGATTATGAAATAGCTACTATAATAAAAGCTGATGATGGTCGAGAATTAGGTAAGGCATTCAAACTAAATAGAGTATGGCTGAAATATGAAGAGATAAATCCATTAATAATTGATGCCTTAGTTGCCACTGAGGACGAACGGTATTTTAACCATTGTGGTATTGATGCACGAAGCTTAGCTAGAGCTGTAGCATTTCTAGGTAGTAAAGGTGGAGCGAGTACCATTACTCAGCAACTGGCAAAACTATTTTTTACCCAAAGATCAAAGTCCTTCATCCCTAGATTATGGCAAAAACTTAAAGAATGGGTCATCGCCATCGAATTCGAAAAACAATATACCAAAGAGGAGATACTCGCCATGTATCTTAATAAGTATGACTACCTGTATGGAGCTAATGGTATTGCCGCCGCTGCAAAAACATACTTTGGAAAAGATCAATCAGAACTTAAAGTAGAAGAAGCAGCATTACTAGTAGGAATGCATAAAAATCCATGGATTTACAATCCAATAAAGCATCCAGAAAATGCGAATAAGCGCCGTGCTGTTGTTATGAAGCAGATGGTGAAAAATGATAAACTAAATCTCGAAACGTATAAAAAGCTAAATGCTGAACCTATCGATGTATCAGGATTTAAGAGAGAAGGAAATTATGGTGGTGTAGCTCCCTATTTTCGTGCAGAACTGGTTAAAACTGTAAAAAGTATCTTGGAACAAGACAAGTACTATAAACCAGATGGTACTAAATATGACCTCTTTACTGATGGATTGGTTATCAATACTACTATAGACCTTGATATGCAACGTCATGCCGAAGCAGCTGCAAATGATCATATGAGTAAACTACAAGATACTTACTTCAGTAGATGGAAAAAGAAAGATCCATGGTCGTATGGAGCAGATGCTAAACAGAAGAAAATTAGACAATCCAACTTACTTCGTCAGATCAGAGAATCAGGTCGATTTCTAAAAATGAGAAAAAGCTATTTAGGAAAAATAAGTTCACAAATTTCAGCAGAGATAGAAAATGTACGTTTGTTGGACACAGATATATTTAGACTATTTGCTGAAGATAAAAAAGCAGGATCTTTGGCTAATATGGTGAAAAGGAACACCATAAAAAGAGACCAAGCTAAGGTTTATAAGAAAATCCTTGCAAGCAAACATTGGCCAAAACTTAAAGCACAATGGAATAAACTACAAAAAGCAAAGGATAGAGTCTTCAAGAAAAAAGTAAAAACTAAGGTTTTTGCCTACAATAGCAAAGGCGAAAAAACAGTAAACATGAGTCCCCTCGATTCTATCAAGTATCATAATATGCACTTGCAATTGGGATCAATAAGTATAGACCCCAAAACAGGTAATATAAAAACATGGGTAGGCGGTGTAGGTCATAAGTATTTCAAATTTGACCATATAAATAGTAGTAGACAAGTAGGTTCTACTTTCAAACCATTTGTATATGCTACGGCAATCATAGAAAGAGGAACTTCTCCTTGCCAGAAAGTAAAAGATCAACAATATGTTGTAGCTGCCAATGATCCCGGGTTCGGTAATACTAAAGCTTGGGCTCCTAAAAATGCCAGTGGTTTCTCTGGAGAATGGCTAACATTAAAAGATGGTCTAAGAAAATCACTCAATTCGGTATCCGTCCATCTTATGAAAGAGATAGGGAATGTAGAACCTGTGAGGCAACTGGCAAGTAGTCTTGGAATACCAAAAGAAAAGATACCTCCATATCCGTCTATTGCATTAGGTACACCAGAGCTTTCTGTAATGGAGATGGCGGGTGCATATACTACATTTGCCAATGATGGAGTTTACACAAAACCAATGTATATTAAAAGTATCCATGATGCAAATGGCCGTTTGATTTATAACAATACCCAATCTAAAAAGAGAGCAATCAGTTCTGGCTACAACTATGCTATGGTTGATATGCTCAAGTATGCTCAAGGTGCGGCTGGTGCAAGGAAGGGACTCAAAAGTGAATTTGGTGGTAAAACAGGAACAACAAATGATCATAAAAATGGATGGTTTATGGGTATCACTCCTGATCTAGTCGTCGCAACATGGGTGGGTGGAGACAATGAATGGATTCGATTTCTAAGACTTGAGGATGGACAAGGTGGTGTAATGGCAAGACCATTCTGTACAAATTTTTTATCTAGAATCGAGGCTGACTCCAAAGTTGATTATGATGTAAATGCTAGATTCAAAGTGCCAGAGATTCTTGAAGTAAATATGGACTGTTCAGTCTATGCTGCCATGGAAGAAGAAGATAAAATTGCAGCAGAGAAAGATCTGATCGATAAGACAAAAGAGGAAGATGAAGTGGATGAGGAGTTCTAGGGAATGAATCATTCCTAAGATTACAAATCCTTTTGTATCTCCCAATAATTTTGATCCTCTATCTCTTTCAGAATCGCAAGGTAATTTTCATATCGCATAGGTGCAACTTTGCCTTCTTCAATCGCTGTTTTTACTGCACATTCTGGTTCGTTTATATGCATACAATCACCAAATTTGCAGTTTTTTGACAGCAAGAAAAACTCTCTGAAATTGTGAGCCACATCCATCTTTTCAAGATAATTAAACCCTAGTGTTTTGATTCCAGGCGTATCGATAATTTGACCACCAGATGGAAGCTCAAATATTTCTGCAAAGGTAGTTGTATGTTGCCCCTTTCCCGAATAATCGGATATCTCTTGCGTACGAAGGTCGAGCTCCGGAGCAAGTGAATTGACCAAGGTTGATTTCCCTACACCAGATTGACCAGCGATGAGAGATAATTTACCTTTGAGATTGTCTTTAAGTTCTTCTATTCCTTCACCTGTTTCATTGGATGTGAGGAGTGTTTGGTAGCCTATGTTTTCATAGACAGTTCTGAGATATGTGATGTATTCTTGATCTTCTTCCTTGTTAAGATCAGACTTATTGAATACGATCGTCACTGGAATCTCATATGGTTCGGTCATCAATAAAAACCTATCGATAAAACCAACTTTGATCTTTGGTTGATGAAATGAAACAATACAAACAGCTTGATCAATATTTGCTGCTATGATATGGACAAAGTGCTTTTTCCGAGGGGATTGTCGAAGAACGTAATTTTTACGATCATTGATTTCTCTTATTGTCCCTACGGTCTCTTCTTCTCCTTCTATATTTACTTGCACACTGTCTCCAACTGAAACAGGATTAGTAAGTTTCAATGTTCCCAATCTGAATTTGCCCTGTATTCTACATGGAATTATCTCTCCATTTTCCAATCGAACAGAGTACCAACTTCCTGTAGATTTTATAACTGTTCCTGTCTCCATTATACTGGAGTATTTTCAGCTTCATGTACGGCTGCTGCCATTTCTATTATCAGTTGAGGATCTTTTTCGATAGCATTCCCAACGACAATAACATCAGCACCCGCTTTTACATTTTCGTATGCTTTTTCTGGAGTTCGGATTCCTCCTCCAACGATTAATGGAATATCTATCGCAGAGCTCACTGCATCGATCATACTAGTAGATATAGGATTCTTCGCTCCACTACCAGCGTCCATATAGATCATTTTCATCCCTAATAATTCTCCAGCCATCGCAGTACAAAGAGCAATATCATCTTTATTGGCTGGTATTGGAATTGTGTTGCTCATATATTGAACGGTAGTGGATATACCTCCATCGACCAACATATAGCCAGTACTCATTATTTCCAAAGGACTGATCTTTAGAAATGGAGCCGTAATTACATGTTTGCCAATTAATAATTCAGCATTTCTTCCACTAATGAGCGATAAAAATAAAAGTCCATCTGCCTTATAACTTAATTGAAATGAATTGCCAGGAAATAAGACCATAGGAATATCTGTAGTCTTTTTGATATTTGCCAGTACCATATCTAGCATATCGTTGACGACTAAACTCCCACCAATAAAAAAGTAATCTACATTTGCAGATTTTGAAAGTTCAATGACCTTATCCAGCTTTCCGAGACGGACATTATCTGGATCTATCAAGACTACAAATTTCTTTTTGCCTTGTTGTTTAGCTTCAAGTATGCTGGAGTATATATTATTATTACTGTCTCTTATACACATCTCCGA
>CAJXUU010000287.1 GCA_913061325.1 uncultured Saprospirales bacterium
GAGATTTCTGCCTGTCTCGTGGGCTCGGAGATGTGTATAAGAGACAGGATCAAGGAGGATCAGATAAGGAAAAAGAAGAATGTGCTAAGCAAAAAATGCTACAATACATTTACAAAAATCTTAAGTACCCTGCAATAGCACGTGAAAATGGTGTAGAAGGTATGGCTGTAGTTCAGTTCGTAGTAGAAAAAGATGGATCTGTAGCTGGAGCCAAGATCGTAAGAGATCCAGGTGCAGGAACAGGAGCATCAGCACTCAAAGTGGTTGAAGCGATGAACAGTATGGGTGCCAAATGGACACCAGGAAAACAAAGAGGAAGAGCTGTGAAAGTGCAGTATACACTTCCTGTTAAATTTAAATTAGAAGGATAGAATCCTGATTTTATAAAGAGCATAGCCAGTTCGGATTCATTTCTGGACTGGCTTTTTTGTGCCAATATAAATTTGAGGAGATACCCCTTTGTCGATTTAAGAAAACCTGGACTACAAAAGAAATGGTAAAAAACATGCTATCGTAGTGCCCATTCTGTTTCGAATAAATTGTATATAACATAAAGCTAATGGTCATGACAATTCATTTGCGTGCGAAAGGATACCTTGCACAGCAAAATCAAAACATCTAATTTAGAAAGGAATTAGTTGGGAATTCAACCAAAGTTTTGATTTAATTAAATTTAGGAGTTAAGTATAAAAAAAACATGAAAAAAACAATTCTTCAATATTTCTAATCTTTCATCACTTTCAAACTTAGATCCAATTGACCAGCAGAATGGGTCAATGCTCCCACCGAAATAAAGTTAACTCCCGTTTCTGCTATCTTTCTGACAGTGTTCAGTGTAATTCCTCCTGATGCTTCGGCTTCGAACCTACTATCAATAATAGCAACAGCTTCTCTCAAGATTGGAATTTCGAAATTATCCAACATGATTCTTGTTACACCTCCAACCTCTAACACTTCGTATAGTTCTACTAGGTTTCTTACTTCGACAGTGATGCCTAGTTCTTTTCCTGTTACTTTAAAGTACTCATGTACTTGTTGAACTGCTTTGGTAATACTACCACAAGCATCTACATGGTTATCCTTGATCATGATCCAGTCATAAAGACCATCTCTATAATTTGTTCCTCCACCGATTCTTACAGCCCATTTTTCAAGGAATCTGAGTAGAGGCGTAGTCTTACGAGTATCAAGTATTTTTACATCCAATCCATCAACTTCTACTGCAAACCTTGAACTCATGGTAGCGATACCACTCATTCGTTGCATCGTATTGAGGACTAATCTCTCAGCTTTCAGTAAAGCTTGACTTCCACACTCTACATAGAATGCTTCATCACCATAAAATACATCAGAACCATCCTTGATTCTTACATCAATAGTTGCGGTAGGATCTACTTTTTTGAATATCATTTCAGCCATTTCAACTCCTGCGATTACTCCAGGATCTTTAACTAACAATCTTGCTTTTGATCTGCCGTCAGCTGGGATACATGCAAGAGAAGTGTGATCACCATCTCTTACATCTTCGTGTAAAGCTTCATCAATGAATTTTTCTATTTGTGCTTTTGATATTCCGTCCATATTGTATTGTCAATTATTAAGGATTGCAAATATAGGATTTTAGAGAATGCCGCGCTCGGGAATTTTTTAGAAGGTCTAAATGTGACTAAGTTGTGTTTTTAGTTGCATAGCTATAAATATAGTTATATGTTTGTTTTCATAGTTAAATAATTCAAAATTTACTTTCTATGGAGAAACTTACAAAAGCGGAAGAAGAAATAATGGTTATGATCTGGGAGAAAGGTGCATGTACAGTCAGTGATCTAATCAAAGAAATGAAGGATCCCAAACCGGCACATTCTACCATATCGTCTTTCATAAGAATACTTGAGAAGAAAGGATTTGTAGATCATAAGGCATATGGACGAACATATGAATACTTCCCAAGAGTAGAAAAGGCAGATTATAGCAAAGGGCGACTCTCAGGATTAATATCTGATTTCTTTGGCGGATCTGTTGACGAGTTGGTCTCTTTTATTGTCAAAGAGGATAGGATGTCTATCAATGAGATGCAATCTCTACTGGATAAGATAAAGAACGACGAAGAATAATCCCCAGTTATCAAGGACCACTTTTATAAATAGTAAACCTTACCGCCATACTCACTTATCTTCTTAATGTATCACTTGCCTGGATTATACTTTTTGTGATATACAAAGCACTACTAGAAAAGGAAAAGTACTTCACACTGAATAGAGTGTATTTAATGACATCTCTTACTTTAGGATTATTACTTCCATTGATTTCGTACATTCCAGTGGAAGAAACTACGGTATTGCCTGTAATTACTAGTCAAATAAATGAAGTATATCAATCACAGATTATAGCAATAGAAGCCCATGTTTCGCCAGCGATTTCTTCAACTCAAAGTACTGTTGAAACCTTTTCTTTTAATTGGACATTGATATTTCAATTGATCTACTTTCTAGGTTTAGTATTCGCCATGTTTAGATTGATAAAATCTTCGTCTAAGCTGTTTAAGTTGCTTTCTACAAGTCAGACTAACAAGAAGTCCTCACATTCAGAAATTGTTGTCAGTGAGAATATTCTTCCGTTTTCGTTCATGGAATACATCTTTATAGGAAACCAAGATTATAATTCAGTGGAAAGAAATAACATATTGCGTCATGAGCTTTATCATGTTCAGTCATTTCATTCTATAGATATTTTGTTTATCGAATTACTCAAAATCATTTTTTGGTGGCATCCAATGGTATATCTCTACAAACGAGCTGTCGCTGAAAACCATGAGTATAGCGCGGATCAAGCCGTGCTCTCCCAATCATCACGAAAGCAGTATTGCGAACTCCTAATGAAAGCTACTTTTCCAGGAGTCAACTTAGAACTAACAAATCCTTTTTTTCAAACTTTTATTAAAAAAAGAATCACGATGATGTATCAAAAAGAATCAAACAGAATTACTTTATTGAAGTATCCTTTAGCTCTAATTGCTGTGGTATTCATGGCTACTATTTTTGTTAAGCCCCTTGTTGGCCAGGTGAATGACCCGATTAAAATCGCTTCGATTACAGGACTATAGAAGTATGAGAAGAAAGATGGTTTACCAATAGATATTTATAATACCAAAGTAACGCAAGAAGGAAAAGAACTCGCTCTAGGTAAAGATTACGAAATGGATTCGGCAACTGGGAAAATTAAATTTTTAAATGACAAAACATTAAAGAATGGAAAACCAATTAAAGTCGAATATGTAGAAGAGGGAGCTACTGAGGTACAACCTCTAACTACAATAGGATCTCAAGAAAAGACTAAATCACAACAAAATGACCTAGCAAATATGTATTCCAATAATAGCGGTTGCAAGAAGAATTCTAATGGAGTTTACTATAATCTTGACAAAAGTATTCGATTACCTTCTTGTTCTGGTGGAGAGGATGGATTAAGTCATGCTCGTTCAACGCTTAATCAATTTGCAGCGGCTAATTTTAACTGGCCAGCGGAAGCAAATGAAGAAGGTTATCAGGAATTTATGTCATTCTATTTAGCTATTGATAAAGAGGGTAGCTTGTCGGAAATCTTGCCAAATAAATATATGAAGAACGAACCGTACCCATATGGGATAGAAACTGAGAGAGAAAGAATTGTAGATCTCATGAGAGAAAGAATTTAAATTTTCACCAGCGGAGTGTGATGGAACTCCAGTAAAAACATCAATTTCCTTTTTATTAAAACTTAGGATACCAGAAGATAAAAGACATTTAGTAAAGGTCAAAGATGCTAGCAATGTAGTACCTAATCAACAAGCAACAATAACAGGAGCAGGTAGCGAATATGGAATTGGATTAACTTACTATAGTAATATGAATGTAGCGTTCTCATTAGAGCTCGAAAATCCTGTTGGTAAGGTTGTTTTTACTGATTTAAGAGACTATATGTATTCTCATTATAGAGAAGCGGTTCAACTTTCAGAGCATAAAAATGGTAGGTATACTTTACGTGTAACACAAGATGGTCAAGTCAAGGAAACATTTATGGATGTAACAGTATTTAAATAAAAATAGACAAATAATATTGATTCTGAATAAATACAAAACAGCCCAAGCGATATCTCACCTGGGCTGTTTTTTAACTTTAAAAGAATGAATCTAAAGTTTTTACAATATTAATACGCCTTAGCAAACAACACCCTTCTTTTACTAGGTTTGCCACTATATACACAAACACCGTCTTCATTTACTGTATCATCAGGTATGCATCTGATACTTGCTTTAGTTTCAGTTTTGATTTTGTCTTCTGTCTCTTCTGTACCATCCCAATGCGCATAGATGAATCCACCTTTTTCTTCTAATACTTGTTTGAATTCTTCGAATGTATCCACTGTCGAAGTATGATCCGTTCTGTGTTTTTTGGCTCTTGCAAGTAGGTTGTCTTGGATCGTAGTCATCAGACCATGAACATGGCTTACACAATCTGTAAGTGCGATACTTTCCTTTTCTTTAGTATCTCTTCTTGCGATTTCTACCAGACCTTTTTCAAGATCACGTTTACCAATTCCGATTCTCACGGGCACACCTTTCATCTCATATTCTGCGAATTTGAATCCAGGTCGCTTTTTCATATCACGATCTATTTTCACTCTTATACCTAATGCTTTGAGTTCTTCGGCAACTTTATCAGCTACTTCCATTATCTCATCACTTGGTTTTGGAATAGGTATAATTACCACTTGTATTGGAGCTAACTTAGGAGGTAATACTAGACCTTCATCGTCAGAGTGTGTCATGATCAACCCACCTACTAATCTAGTAGATACACCCCAAGAAGTAGCCCATACATGCTCCTCTTTATTTTCAGAAGTAAGAAATTTCACATCAAACGCTTTAGCAAAATTCTGTCCTAAGAAGTGACTCGTTCCTGCTTGTAGTGCCTTACCGTCTTGCATTAGTGCTTCAATAGTTAATGTATTATCAGCTCCAGCAAAACGCTCAGACTCTGTTTTATATCCTTTGATCACTGGCATTGCCATATAGTCTTCTGCAAATCTTGCATACAATTCATGGATCAATTCTGCTTCTTCAATTGCTTCTTGTTTAGTAGAGTGAGCGGTATGCCCTTCTTGCCATAAGAATTCTGCAGTCCGTAAGAATGGTCGAGTTCTCATCTCCCATCTCATTACATTCACCCATTGATTGATCAATAATGGTAGATCCCTGTATGATTGGATCCAATTCTTGTATGTATTCCAAATTATTGCTTCTGAAGTAGGTCTAATGATAAGTTCTTCTTCAAGCTTTGCATTTGGATCTACCCGCAATTTTCCTGGATTATCAGGATCGGTTTGTAATCTGTAGTGTGTTACTACTGCACATTCTTTAGCGAACCCTTCCGCATTTTTTTCTTCTGCCTCAAACAGACTTTTTGGTACAAGTAATGGGAAGTAAGCATTCTGATGTCCAGTATCTTTGAATGCCTGATCAAGAACTGCTTTCATGTTTTCCCAAATTGCGAAACCATAAGGTTTGATGACCATACATCCTCTTACTGCACTATTTTCTGCCAAATCCGCTTTTTTGACTATGTCATTGTACCATTGCGAATAATTTTCTTCTCTATTGGTTATTTCCTTTGCCATATGTTTATTTTCTAAATTCTGCTATCAGGTGTATATGTTCTTCTGTAATTAAACCATTATACCCAATTTTCATCTCATAGTTAAGGGGTTCTCCCAGATGAAAGTTTCGGTTTAACAGTTATAGTTAAAATCTTAATAATATATCAGTATCCGAAACTTTAAGTCCAAAAAACACGTCGTACATTATGAAAGCAACGCATTAGAACGACTAAAAGCAAGTTTTCACGATTCTTTATTATCTTTTAATTTTTTTTTAACTGAATAATAAGCGTAAAAGTAATAAATTGCCCATTATACGATAAGAGAGTCGAATTAATTAAAAAGTAAAATCCTAAATTATGAGATTTGTGCACACAAAATCAATTTTCAGTCTAATGTTTATGTCTTTGATGACATTTGCGGCGACTGCGCAGTTCGATGATCTTTATTACGATCCCAATGATAGTGAAATTATCATCTTAGATGATGTGAATTCGGAAGAACCTACATACACTTTAAACGATTCGGACGATGAGTATTATTCTGATGATGAAGGGTACGATTCTGATTATGACTCAGATTCTGAATATTATGATGATTATTCATATACCAGAAGAATCAACAGATTTAGAAGAAATAGTTGTTCGACTAACTTTTACGGATCAAATTTCTATAATGGCTTTGATCAGTGGAATGATCCATTTTATAACCCACACTTTGGAAATAATTCGTTTGTAATCAGTATAGGTTCGGGATTTGGATGGAATAGAGGATGGGGTAATAGCTGGAATCGCCGAAACAGATGGAACAATGGCTGGAACAATGGTTGGAACAACAACTTTGCTTTTGGCAATAGCTGGGGAGGCTGGGGAAATAATTATAACCCTTATTGCCCACCATCATATTATGGAAACGGAGGTAATAATTGGGGATATAATGGTTACGGAAATAACGGAACGTATAACACGACAGCGTCAACATCTAATCCAAAAGGTACTTATTACGGATCTAGAAGAAATGGCTCCGGTACTACATCGACGAATGGTAGATCAAAATCAGCTAGATTTAAAGGCACTGAAGATGGTACGGCAAATGCTACTCCTAGAAATACAACATCAAGTGATAGAACAAGGATAAGAACTAAAAAAGGTGACGGTAATACTTCAGAAATCACTAGGACAACAACTAGAGGTGAATCTGCGGCAAGCGGAACAACAACTAGAAGAAGAAGTAATAGCGAAACTATATACTCTGGAAGAAAAAGAGGAACTAGTTCTGGATCTAGGGCAACACGAGAAAATAATTCAACCAGAAGTTCTGGAGCGACATCAAGGTCAAATTCAAGAAGAAGCTCAGGAGTAAATTCTAACAGTAATAGATCAAATAGAGGTTCATCAATGGGATCGTCGAACCGATCAAAAAGAAGTTCTTCAACGAGGTCTTCTTCTAACAGATCAAATAAGTCATCTGGATCAAGCTCACGATCTTCATCTAAAAGATCAAGCTCAAAAAGCAGTTCTTCAGGTTCAAAAAAATCATCAAGAAGAGGAGGGAAATAGATTCTAAATCTGATTAAGGATAATACAAGGTGGGGCGGATAATGAAATTTATTCTCCCCATTTTTATACCTAAAATCTAATATGCCCTTCAAGAATATTAAAAGCAATTACAATTTTTCAAGTATTAAAATCAACGCAATGAGATATTTATCATATATAATAATAGCCTTTTTTGGAATCAGTTCAATAAGTGCCCAAAACGTTGCTGACGCTGTTCGCTATTCTGATTATTCGCCCTTTGGCACTGCAGGGTCTGTTGGTGTGGCTGTCTCTTATACACATCTCCGAGCCCACGAGACAGGCAGAAATCTCGTA
>CAJXUU010000288.1 GCA_913061325.1 uncultured Saprospirales bacterium
AGATTTCTGCCTGTCTCGTGGGCTCGGAGATGTGTATAAGAGACAGCTTTTATTTTATAAAGTTAATGTGATTATTTGATCACAGATACTTTTTGTGTTGCTACTTTATCACCAGCAATTACTTTGAATGTGTAAGTACCCGCTGCAAAATCAGATACATCGTATCCTACATTTTGCTTACCAGCTACAGTTCCAAGATTTCTCTTAGATACCAATTGACCCATCATATCAGTAACTTGGATAGTTACGTCAGCTGCGCTTCCTACATTGATCTCAACATTTGTGAAATCAGATGCTGGATTAGGGTATACTGAAGCTAAGTTAACATCGTATACTTCAGTTGTTGCAGTACCTGGAGATAATAGACCGTTTGCAATTGCATCATTCAATTTTAGAGATACAGCGTTTACTACTTCTCCAGAAGAATTAGTAACTATTGCTATTATGTGCATGTTAGCCATGTTCCAATCAGCATTCATACCGAAATCATCCATCTCAACAATAATAGATTCACCTGCGCCAAAGTTACCAGTAACTCCATTGATGCCATCATATCCACTGATAAGTGCTCTACCTACGTGAGAATAAGGCCATACTTGAGATGGTACACTACCTCCGAAATATTCGAAACCTCCCATTGGTCCTTGATTCCCTCCAGAGTAAGCATTAATTTGACCCCATTGTTCTCCAGGTCCTTCAATTCCTGTCAATCCATCTTCAGTAAGAACAACTGAAACATTATAGTCTGCATTTGCATTAGCATCTGCTACTCGTACTCTAACATTTGAAGTTAATGTACCTCCAGCTTCAGCTGCGCCAACTTCTACAGTAACCTCAGGTGCTTCCATCATATCCGCCATAGAAGGAGCAACAATATCTCCCGGATCAAGAATAACAGTTCTATTATAAATTACAGAAGGGAATCCTGTAAAGCCAGGAAAACTTGTAATTTCGTTATCATATGCAGATAATGTCATTGGATCATTACCACCATTGTGAACAGCTACAGCAACAAAGTTATGTCCAAATCTTTTAGCCATTTCATCCATATATACTGTTCCTCTTGGACACCATGTACACCAAGTTCCAGTAGCTTCTTCTATTAATACCGCTTTGTCATCGCGAGTTTCAACAGGTTCAAATACAATTACAGCACTATTATCAGCTGTTTCTTCATCTTCACCCATTTCACCATTTACATTTGAAACAGATACCATAATGTCGAAGTTATCTTCTCCAGTATTAACTTTTTCTGCTACTGAATATCTCATTCCTTCACCCTTTTCAAGAGAAATTCCATCAAATGAAGTTGTAGTCACTTCACCATTATTATCAACATTTATATCAAATGAAGTAACAGCTTCATAACCATTGTTTATGAAAGCTCCTTCAACTGGATAATCAACATTCTGTCCACAATTGTCAAATTGAGTACCACCATTTACAGTCATTACATAATCTCTTCTTGTAGAGTAAATTGGAATATCACTTATACTGATATCGTCAATTCCAACTCCAAAGTTCCAACCTGTACCATCATCATAGTCAAATGCTAATTTCAAAGTTTCGCCAGCGAATTGTGACATGTCTAATAAAACGAATTCCCAATTGGCCGCATTAAAGTTTTTCAACTCTTCCCATGTAGCTCCGTCATCTATAGATGCTAATACTTTAATTGTTTCATCATCACCTTGCCAATCACCATTTTGGAAATACATCATAAATTCCATATATGCAGTTCCTGTTACAGCTGTTAGATCAATAGGTGCAGATTCAGCTCTTCCTCCTCCAGAATGAGAACCACCTAAACCGTCATCATTAAATGCGATAAAGCTAGTAGAGTTTCCAGTTAAATCGAAGTATTGAGAACTTAAATCACCTCCAACTCCATATTCCCAGCCACCATCAAGTGTCCATCCATCAGGTAATCCAGCTTCAAAGTCTTGAGTATAGAAAGTAGTTTGCGAAGCTGCAAATCCTACAAATAAAAATGCCATTACAGCAGAAAGTAAAATTCTTTTCATAATATAATAAGTTTTAAAAAATAGATATAAGTTAATAATGTATAAAACATCAATTCTACCTACAAAATTAAAATTGCCCATTTTCTTAACAAGAAAGTAAACATTTGGATAGAATAAATATTAATCGACATTGCGAAAATAGAAAAATTTATTCCACTCTCTGTATGCAGTTGCCAAAATAAGTCTTTTGGGAGACTTTAAGATTTTTTATAATCTCCCGACACTAAAATCAAACTTACATTTTTGCAAGTATCGACCACATAGAGTGCAAATAATATATCGAAGAAAGGAGAATATATATTAACGTAACCTAATATAATTTGGTTCGTATAAAAAATACGAACAAAACACCTAAATGTCATGACCCCAACCAACAGGTACACTTACATTCATATGATCTCAATAAATTTAACCATATTTATTCCAATGTTAAGAAACATTAAACAAAGCAGCTCTTTTTAACCCATCTCAGTATGAGTTAATATGATATCAGAATTATGATTGTTAGAATTAAGTATAAAACAAATCGACTTCAAAAATCAATAGATGAAACATACAGTAATAATAGGAAATGGTATAGCTGGCACTACAGCTGCAAGATGGTTGAGAAAATTAAGTACTCAAAAGATTACAATAATTTCGTCTGAAACGGATCATTTCTTCTCAAGAACTGCCTTAATGTACATTTATATGGGACATATGAGATTTGAAGATACTAAGCCATATGAAGATTGGTTTTGGACCAAAAATCGGATTGACCTTGTAAAAGATCATGTAAACGATATAGACTATCGTAACAAATCTCTTGGTCTAGCTTCTGGATCTGAAATAAAATACGACAACCTTATACTGGCTTTAGGTTCAAAATCAAATATGTTTGGTTGGCCTGGTCAAAATCTCGATGGAGTAGGAGGATTATATAACTTCCAAGATCTAGAAAACATGGAAAAGCATTCTCCAGGACTGCAGAGAGCGGTAATCTGCGGAGGTGGGCTTATCGGTATTGAGATGGCAGAAATGTTTCACTCCAGAAATATCCCAGTCACAATGCTAGTAAGAGAAAGTAGCTATTGGAATAATGTTCTGCCTCCTGAAGAATCACAAATGGTCAGTGATCATATCAGGAAAAACCACATTGATCTCCGTTTGAGTTTAAATCTTGGTGAGATAAAAGGTGACGGAACAGGCAAAGCAAAATCAATAATCGTAAAAGAAACTGGAGAAGAAATATCATGCGGTTATGTTGGACTTACTGCCGGTGTAAGCCCAAATGTAGGTTGGCTAAAAGAATCGGGACTAGAAATTGAAAGAGGAATCATGGTAGATGAGCATCTTGCCACAAATATGCCGGATGTATACGCCATAGGCGACTGTGCTCAACTAAGACAACCGAAACCAGGTAGAAGAAATATAGAAGCCGTTTGGTACACGGGTCGAATGATGGGTGAAACAGTAGCTTACAATATCACTGGTAAAACTGTTGATTACGATCCAGGAATCTGGTTTAACAGTGCCAAATTTATTGATATAGAATATCAAGTATATGGTGACATGCCCGCACAGCATGATGAATCAACCGAATCATTATTCTGGAAACATTCGGATAATGAAAAGAGTGTACGCATCAATTATGAAAAATCAACTGGAACAGTCAAAGGATTTAATCTTTTCGGAATTAGATATAGACATGAGGTGTGCGAAAAATGGATAAAAGATAAAACACATATCGAAGATGTAATTCAAAATCTAGGAATGGCCAATTTTGATCCTGAGTTCTACAAACAATACGAAGGTGATGTTGTGAATCTCTACAATCAAAAATCTGGCAAAAATCTCACACTTAAGAAAAAAAGAGGATTGAGAAATGTGCTCTCATTTTTAGGAGCATAACGGCGTAACACGATTCGATTAAAAAAGCAAACAAAAACAGAATGAAATTTATCCAAAATATAGGACTCGGTCTTTTTATTATTTCTCTTTTGACCTTCGTAGGAATGCTCGGAGTTGGTCATCAAAAACTATCAGTAGACCATATTCCTGGTAATGAATACCATAAAACTGCCATTACTACAGCCGCTCAAGAAGCTGGTATACTAGATACTGAAATGAGTAATGTTGGATTTGTATCCAACTTTAAACAAGTCCTCAAAACTGCTCAAAACGAACAAGAAAAACTAAGTGAAGCTGGATTACCTGATGACGTAGATGAGTGGAATTTCAAAATAGGAAACTGGAAAATGGACGAATATGCAAGTAGCGCTGTGAAAGCTTCCGCAGGGGGCCCAGTCCAAGATAATCCATGGCTATTTTTCTTCCTCACCTTTGGCCTAGCGATAATTGGAGGTCTTTTGTTCATCATACCTAAGTTTTTTGAAACTCCGGGGATAAAGAACAATGGCATTTATCATGATTCACTCACGAGAGGAATAAAAGTAAATCTGAGATCAGGTCTTTTAATTTTCACAATCATTGCGGTAATTATTTATGGATTCGTTCGAGAGGGAAATCTATTCTGGCCTTTAGTTACTATTGCTATTGGTTTAGCGATAACATATTTTGTGTTTTTTAGAGAGGGGTCAAAAGATAATAATCCTCAAAGATCGGCTTCACCAATTAATACGGGCTGGCTGGGAATTATAGCCGGTTTCATACTCATAGGATTCTACATATTGTTATATTGGAAACCAGAATACATCAATAACTGGGTAACAATGGTGAACCCTCTCAGTAATTCACTTAATGGAGGTGAAGCAAGCAGGTGGTTTCTTTATGGAATGATGTATACTATCATCATGTTAGTCATGGGAATAAGAATGCTTGCAAAATATCAGCATAATAAGTACCAAAGAGTAAGAACATATTCTGTTATGTTTTTCCAAACTTCCTTTGCCTTTTTAATACCTCAGATACTTGCCAAATTCAATATGCCCGCACCAGATCTTAAGAATATGTGGCCTCTTGATTATTCATTTTTCTTTGATTATCGATTGGATGAATTGGCATCAAATGGTACATTAGGAATATTTATGTTGGTTTGGGGGATTGTTCTCTTTTCGATCGGAGTACCCGTTTTTGTATTCTTCTTTGGTAAAAGATGGTACTGCAGTTGGGTGTGTGGATGTGGAGGATTAGCGGAGACGATGGGAGATCCGTTCCGTCAATTATCTGACAAGAGTATGAGAGCTTGGAAGTATGAGAGATATATTATCCATGGAGTAATGGTGGCAGCAGTGATTATGACGATTGGAGTGTTATACACCTACTTTACTGGTAGTTATAGTATACTAGGATTCAATACAGCGAGTCTTAAATCATGGTACGGGTTTTTCATCGGTGCAGGATTCGCAGGTATCGTAGGCACTGGATTCTATCCTTTGATGGGAAACAGAGTTTGGTGTAGATTCGGTTGTCCGCTAGCTGGATACTTAGGATTAATTCAGAGATTTAGATCAAAATTCAGAATCACTACTAATGGAGGTCAGTGTATTTCTTGTGGTAATTGTTCTACTTATTGTGAAATGGGTATCGACGTCAGATCTTATGCTCAAAAAGGACAAGACATCGTAAGATCTAGCTGTGTGGGATGTGGCGTTTGTGCTGCAGTATGCCCAAGAGGAGTACTGAGATTAGAAAATGGTCCAAATACAGATAGTAGCAGAACAGCTGAATTACGAACTATTCATATCAGTGAAGGAGAAATCAAGATTCTTTAGTGACAAAATCAAATAATCTCATTTCTAAATAATATGAGTCAAATCAATGGAATCCGCTAAGATAAAAGTCATTGGAAAAGTACAAGGTGTAGCATTCCGATACTATACAAAAATCCAAGCAGATAAATTAAATATTAAAGGAACAGTACAGAACCTGAGTGATGGTTCTGTACTAATTTATGCGTACAGCTCTTCAATACAATTAAAAGAATTAATTTCTTGGTGCGAAGATGGTGGATCTCCAGCAGCTACCGTAAACAAGATAGTAGTGGAGAAGCTAATTACAAAAAGTCCAGATCGATTTACAGATTTCTTAATAATCAGATGAATAATTCATAGATTTATGCCAAATCAAGAACTATGTTTTTCCCAATTGGTGATACACAAGTACAAGGAGGATACAAGCCATATGTGGCGTACACTTTTTTGGGACTTAATATTTTAATATTCTTATATGAGTTTTCTTTAGGAGCGGGAATTAATCAGTTTTTAACAACATATGGAACTATACCTTCAGAAATAACTTCGGGTCAAGATTACTATACTTTGATAACCAGTATATTCCTGCATGGCGGATGGATGCACTTGATTGGCAATATGCTCTTCTTATGGGTCTTTGGAGATAACATTGAAGCGACAATCGGCTCCGTCAAATTCTTCTTTTTCTACTTATTCGGTGGATTAGCGGCAAGTGCAGCTCACATAATGTTTAATCTAGGAAGTAATATCCCTTCAGTAGGAGCGAGTGGGGCCATTGCAGCCATTTTAGGAGCATATTTGGTCATGTTTCCAAAATCGAAGGTGAAAATTTTAGTGCTTATTATATTTAGAAAATATCAAATCCCTGCGCTCGCGTTTTTAGGCCTTTGGTTTGGTCAACAACTGTTATCTGGCCTTGGCGA
The DNA here is from genome assembly GCA_913061325.1 of uncultured Saprospirales bacterium. GTDB lineage: Bacteria > Bacteroidota > Bacteroidia > Chitinophagales > Saprospiraceae > CAJXUU01. The sequence continues at coordinate 6,640 of CAJXUU010000288.1, forward strand.
AATATCTAAAACAGCGGATACTTCAGGAGTTGCGTGGTGGGCTCATATCGGAGGTTTTGTATTTGGTGTTACATGTGGATTTCTATTCAAGGGAATGATTCGATCTGATAATCGAAACTACATTCCCGTTCCAAAAGATTATGTTTGAGGCTTGTAAGTAGATATTTAAAATGATCGTTTAAAAATAAAATGACAAAAAAAGTACAACAAAATGAGACTTCGGATGCCGATATCATCACTGCATATAAAGCGGGGACTGGTGATCTATCTGAGTTGTACAATAGATATGCAAACCTTGTGCTAGGGTCATGCTTTAAGTATTTTAAAAATAAACCTGATGCTGAAGACGCCGTAAGTGGAATCTTTTCTTTGGTAAGTAAAAAGCTAAAGACACATGAAGTAGAATCTTTCAAGTCATGGCTATATACAGTAACCAGAAACTACTGTATCGAGGTCTTGAGAAAAAATAATAGGCAACGCTACAAAATAAGTGCTGCAGAAAGTATGTATAATGATACAATATTCCATCCTGATGAAGTAGAAGATGAAGTATTGATAGCTAAACTATGTAAGTGTATAGACGCACTTCCAGAAAAACAAAGAATGGTTATAGCCTTGTTCTATTTTAAGAAGATAAATTATAAAGATATATCCGATAAAATGGGCATATCGTGGGACAAAGTGAGATCGTTCATGCAAAATGGAAGGAGAAACTTAAAAAACTGTATTGAAAAATGACTTTATATAAGATTGTATTGTTGTCAACAATGAAAGCTTCTTTAAGGCTGTCTCTTATACACATCTCCGAGCCCACGAGACAGGCAGAAATCTC
>CAJXUU010000289.1 GCA_913061325.1 uncultured Saprospirales bacterium
GTATAAGAGACAGGAACTTATCCGAACTAGAAATTAATAATACACAGGCAGGATGGGAAAGATATTATATTGGGAAAAGATAATTCCCGGAGTCTATGCCTACGCAATTGACTATACAAAAAATGGAGCTTTAGAAATAAAAATAGGAAGCGGTGCACTTGTCAGGTAAAATCTATTCTAATTTAGAAAAACCATTACATTTACACGTGAAAGAGATATTACAACGACATGACAAGAAAAGTAGCACTCATCATCCTGGATGGATGGGGACATGGTAAAGACCCAAAAGTAAGCGCCCTAGCACAAGCGGACACTCCATTTGTAGATAATTTATACCATCAATATACAAACGCAGAATTGATAACATTTGGCGAAGAAGTTGGTCTTCCTGAAGGTCAAATGGGAAATTCTGAAGTCGGTCATCTAAATATTGGCGCAGGCAGGGTGGTATACCAAGAGTTGGCTAGAATCAATAAAGAGATCCGAGAAAACACGCTTAAAGATAATCTAGTCATACAAGCTGGAATCGAAAAGGCAAGCACAACGACCAAAAGAATCCACCTTCTTGGACTTGTTTCAGATGGTGGTGTTCATTCGCATATCAATCATTTACTTGCTATATGTGATATCCTTAAAGATAGTGATGTCGAAGTTTTTATCCATGCTTTTATGGATGGTAGAGATACAGATCCCAAAGGTGGTTATGATTATCTAAAAAAAGTAGAAAACCATATCTCTGGAACCAATGCTAAGATTGCTACTGTAATAGGTAGATATTATGCCATGGATAGAGACAATAGATGGGAACGTGTGCAAAAAGCATATCATCTTATGGTCAATGCAAAAGGAGTAGCAACTGATGACATCTTAGCCTCTGTACAATACGAATATGATAAAGATATCACCGATGAGTTCATGGAAGCACTCCAAAAAACAGAGGACGGTAAAAACATAGGTAATATACAAACCGATGATACTGTGATTTTCTATAATTATAGAACAGATCGACCAAGAGAGATTACCAAGGCGCTAACTCAACAAGATTTCCCAGAGCATGATATGTGTAAGCTTAGGCTGAATTATCTGACCATGACAAATTATGATGCTAGTTTCGAAGGACTGAATATCATATTTGAAAAAGATAATCTCGTAAATACGATAGGAGAAGTAGTCTCTGCACATGGGTTGACACAAGTTAGGATCGCTGAAACAGAGAAATATCCCCATGTCACTTTCTTTTTCTCCGGGGGAAGAGAAGAACCGTATGAAGGTGAACATAGGATCATGGCTGCATCTCCAAATGCGGCTACCTATGACCTCCAACCAGAAATGAGTGCCCAAGAAGTAACTGATAAACTGATCACTAATATCAAAGAAGAGACGCCAGATTTCATCTGTCTCAATTATGCAAATACTGATATGGTAGGGCATACGGGTGACTTCGAAGCGGGAAAAAAAGCAGCGAATTTCATTGATGGATGTTTGAGCAGATTAATCCCTACAATGCTTGATCATAAATATAGCATCATCATTATTGCTGACCATGGGAATAGTGATGTAATGATCAATCCCGATGGATCGCCTAATACTGCACATACTACAAATTTGGTCCCAGTTTTCTTCTTGACAAACGATGAAAATCTAAAAGGGCTAAAAATTAAAGATGGGAAATTAGGAGATATAGCACCTACAATATTAAGTGTGATGAAAGTAGATACTCCAGTTGAAATGGATGGGAATGTGTTATTAGAATAAATATTCTTTTCATATTATTTAATGGAGTTTTATCTACAGAGTTACCATTTCAGCAATTTGCTTTTGACCAACCTAATAAAGCGATTAATTATTTTCCATTTATACTTCTTCCAGCAACAATAGTCCCTATCGTAATTTGGACTCATTTATCAGATATTCTAAAATTGATAAATGAATTTAAAAACACTGCAAAGACTAAAAAGCGTCATTTTGTCACTCTAAAATGAATAAATAAGCCATATTGTCATAATAATTTTAGTTATTCCGCCCACTTTGGCACTTTTTATCCATTGGAACAGCAATTGATCTATAGTTGGTGTATTTGAAATTTATCAAATCAATCAACACTAAAAAAATATAGGTTATGAATACAACACAAAAAAGCAGAGCACACAGAGGACATAGAGCAAACAGAAATCACGGTTTTTTTGCTCCAGCATTTGGCAACATCATTAATGAGATTTTGAATAGTCCATTGAATGAAGTAGTAAAGGATAAACCTAAAAAATATACGTATCCGCAAGCAAATGTGATGTCAGAAGATGGCGCGTACATTCTATCACTAGCAATTCCAGGAGTGGCAAAAGAGGATGTATCCATTAACATCGAAAAAAATAAACTAACAATCAAGTCGGAAGTAGAGGAGAAAACTGATACAAAATACAGACTGAGAGAATTCAACTATGCAAAATTTGAAAGAGCGTTTACGTTATCAGATGATGTAGATATCGACAATATCTCAGCAAAATTTGAGAATGGTGTACTCACTATTTCAATACCGACCGTCAAAGAAGCTGGACCGAAAAAAGTGGAGATTGTATAATACCATTTACGCTTTGGAATGTCGGAATATAATTTAGAGTTCTTCAAAGCGAGTCAAGGCAAAAAACGCAATGATAGCATAGCTATCGTGAGTATTTTTAACGAAGGGTCGCAAAGAAAAAACTAAATAATAACCGACAATTTCAAACGTAAATGGTATAAGTAGCTGACAGCTCATATAAATTATAGATCAGGCAGGTTTTGCTACTTGCCTGATCAAATTTAAAAATAAAAAAACAGAAATGAATACAAATGGAATAACATCGAACCCTGCGTTCGGAAAAATATTTGACGAATTATTTAATAGGAGTATCTCGGATATTGTGGGCACAGATTTTACGAGTGAATCTCCTTCAGTAAACATTATAGAAACGAATGAATCATTCGAATTAGAGGTTGCAGCACCAGAATTAACTAAACAAGACTTCAATGTGTCAATAGAAAAAGATCAATTGACCATATCGGCAGATAGAAAAATTGAAGAATACGAAAACACATCGACATACAAGAGAAAAGAATACGATTTTAAGAAATTTTCTAGAAAATTCAGGTTGCCAAAAACTGTTGATAAAGAAACAGTAACCGCAAAGTATAATCTCGGAATATTAAGGGTAACAGTAGATAAAACACCTGAGGCAAAAGAAAAAGGTCCAATAACAATAAACATAGATTAGTAGTAGGTTAGTTTTCATAATAGTTTTGAATTTAGGCCGCTTTCGTAAGGAAGCGGCTTTTTTCAATTAGTCTCATTTTTAAAACAGTCATATTTCTCTTACCAATTGTCGTCTATGATCGTACTTGGTTATGTATAAATTTAATGCTAAACAACTTTTTGTTAACTTGGCAATCTCTAAAAAATAAACATAATGATTAGATCGATTTTTACCTGTTTTCTACTGGTTACTTTTTACTGTAGTAATGCTCAAATCACACTTACCGAGTCCAATCTGCCTATTATAGTTATTGAGTCGCTCAATACAATAAATGCTGATAATAAAGTAGCGGCAACAATGAAGATTTACTTCAAAGAAGATGGCTCTATCAATAAACTTACTGACGTTCCTGAAGATTATGATGGAAATATTGGGATAAAGCAAAGAGGTCAAACTTCATTATTTCTTTTTGATAAAAAGGGATTTAGCTTAGAAACTCGAGATGAGTTGGGTGAAGAAGATGCTGCAGGAATCATGGGAATGCCAAAAGAAGTTGATTGGGTTTTACACGGACCATACAGTGATAAATCTTTAATGAGAAATGCACTCCTGTATACTCTGGCGGATTCTATTACGCCTTATGCACCAAGAGTACAAATGGCCGAAGTACTAATCAATAATGAATACCAAGGCGTATATCTATTTACTGAAAAAATAAAAAGAGATGGAAATAGGGTCGATATAGCGAAGTTAAAAGACGATGATATTACTGGTGATGATATTACTGGAGGCTATATTCTAAAATTCGACAAAGCGGACGAAGAAGAGATAGGATGGGTATCATCATATTCTGTTAGTGCAGCGCAGCCAACAAACTTCATACATGTATATCCAAAATGGGATGACATAGTGCCTGTACAAAAAGAATATATCCAAAATTGGATGGCAGATTTTGAGAACCTCTTGGCGGGGCCTGATTACACAGATGATCTTATAGGGTATAGAAAAAGTATCAACACAGAATCATTCATCGATTTCATGTTGCTTAATGAAATGTCTAGAAATGTGGACGCTTATAGACTGAGCACTTACATGTTCAAAGACAAAGACTCAAATGACGACGAACTTCATATGGGACCAGTTTGGGACTACAATCTAGCTTTTGGTAATGCGAATTATTGTGATGGCAGCAGAATCGATGGCTGGGCATATGATTTTAATGATGTTTGTGAAGGAGATATGTATCAGATACATTTTTGGTGGAAACGACTATTAACAGATCCATCATTTGAAAAAGATATTGCAGACAAATGGATGAAACTTAGAAATGGAAAATTTTCTAATTCAAACATAAATGCATTGATCGATTATTTCGAAGATCAATTAGCATTACCGCAAGTGAGAAATTTCCAAAAATGGGAAATACTAGGGACAGAAATTTGGCCCAATGCCTTTGTAGGAAACACATATGCTTCAGAAGTAGAATATCTAAGAACATGGCTAATGGATCGGATGGCGTGGATGGATAACGAATTTGATATCGATCTAGCAGCTCATGATATCGATCAAGTTGATATAACTATCAGTCCTAATCCAGTAAATGATATCTTATCCTTCAGTTTGGAATCTTTCGACAATACATTTTCAGTCACCGTGTACGATTTAGCAGGACAAATAAAAGATGTCGTTGTAAATAAATCTTCAAAAACTATAAATGTGAGAGATTTAAATTCTGGAATGTATTTGATTCAAATTTCTAACAATAACAATCAAACAACAAAGAGATTTATAAAAATGTAAAATTCCTATTGATTGAATTCTTAATATCAGTACTTTTGCGCCAATAAATAAATCTATCTATGGCTAAAAAATTATCTATCGTAATACCCGCTTATAATGAAGGTAGGACTATACACCAGATTCTGGATAGAATAAAAGATGTTGATCTCATTGGAGGACTAGATAGAGAGCTAATAATTGTCAATGATTTTTCTACAGATAATACTGAAGAGGCCATCCTAAAATACCAAAAAGCCAACCCGAATTTGCCCATTACTTATTATAAGCATGAAAAAAATAAAGGTAAAGGCGCAGCACTCCATACGGGAATAGAGAAAGCAACTGGAGACATCATCGTCATCCAAGATGCAGATCTAGAATACGATCCACAAGAATATAACATCCTTCTTCAGCCTATATTAGATGATTTTGCCGATGTCGTCTATGGCTCAAGATTCATGGGAGGAAAACCCCATAGAATTTTATTTTTCTGGCATTCTATTGGTAATAAAATGCTTACAGCTGCGTCAAATGCATTTACCAATCTTAACCTTACGGACATGGAAACATGTTACAAAATGTGGAGATCCGAGTTGGTAAAATCAGTGAACTTAAAAGAACAACGATTTGGTTTCGAACCTGAAGTGACGGCAAAAGTATCAAGATTGCCTAAGGTTAGAATCTACGAAGTAGGGATCAGCTATTATGGACGTACTTACGAAGAAGGAAAGAAAATTAATTGGAAAGATGGGGTGAGTGCTATCTATTGTATTTTGAAATATAATATCTGGAGTAAGAAGTAGATGGTCAATCCAAAAATCTACAAATTGCTCCATTTTCACATTCCATCACACCTTCATTCAATACCGTCTTATTTAAGGTGTTTATAACGAATAAAGACCCCCAATTAAATAGACTACCAAAATTTTCAAATTTAGCATTTGGACTACTTAAATCAATGGAAAGAGTTGATCCAATCGGTACAGTTACTAGTCCCCCTTCCTCGATTATTAAAGACTGATAGGTATGCATACCTAAAGAAACCTCTGGAAACGCTACCTCTACACAGCCACAATTTGGAACCAGAATTGAATCTTGTAAGGTTGGTATAGAATTACCTGACCAATTAAATGCATCATTCCAATCACTATTTGTGCCATTCCAGATCTTCCTCCCTTCAAGATCATTAGATTCTGAATCATAGGAAAACAAAGCTAATATTTCAGCATCTGAAACATCTCCAGGATTAGAAAAATCTAGACCAACATATTGTCCTGGTAAATCGACATCTTCAAATCTCGCATAATCAAATGTACCAACCAAGTCTGCATTGAAAGGTTGCCATGGTGTTGGGTCATTTTGAAGATCAGAATTCAGTATGTTAAAATTATGGAAGGCATAGGAATAGGTATTTACTTTAGGCCAATTCGTATAGGTTACCATTCCAACTTGTAACGTATCTGGCATATCACTTCTGTTGTATCTTTGCCTCACTACAAAACTCTCACCAGGAATTTGATGCAAGACTATGATAGCATCATCAATTTTCACCAACCGAATTAATGCAGATAAACCACTTACTGGATTATAATTTAAAGCAGAATTACTATTAATAGTAGATTTTACTTCAAATTTTGTAACATTCGTAACATTCGCAGAGCCAATTGATAAAAAGACATAATTTTGATTTCCTGTCGTCCATTCATTAGTAGCATCTGTCATTCCGGACGGGGTGCGTATCATTGCTCCAGATAAAGAAAAAGTGGATGAAGGTTGGCCGTCTAGTGCTTTATTAGAATAATTTACAAATATGGTAAAAATGAAATCACCAGATACTTCTTTGAACAAAAGGTTAGGCCTATAATCATCAAACCAGGCTGTAGTCCAAGGGATCATTGTAAGTTGTCCTTCATTAGTGACGTTAATATCATATTCTTCAAGATGACTTTGTGGCCAGCCTTCAACTTCTTCTACATTCTGCCAATCTTGAATAGAACATACTCTAATAAATTCATCTGAAAGGTTAGATAGTTGAGCATTTAATGACGTATAAATCAATAAAGAAAATAATATCGTTGCATACCTATTCATGTTATAAATATAAAGACAACTTAGCAAAATGTTATAGTGGAATACCCTAATTATACTTTGAAGGTAAAAGTAGAAGTTACTTTTTCAACCATTTAGCGGGATTCAATTTCTCTTTTCCCTTCCAAAACTCAAAATGTAATTCTGGAGCTTTTTCATCTCCTAATCGTCCAATAGTTTGCCCCGCTTGGATCTTTTCATCTTTTTTTACGATGATATGGGTAAGTTTAGAGTATACACTGTAGTAATCTGATCCATGCTTTATAATGACCATATTACCATACCCAGCTATAGTAGTTACACTTATTACCCTGTCTCTTATACACATCTGACGCTGCCGACGAAGAGGATAGTGTAG
>CAJXUU010000290.1 GCA_913061325.1 uncultured Saprospirales bacterium
ACACTATCCTCTTCGTCGGCAGCGTCAGATGTGTATAAGAGACAGATATTATATAGATATCACTGATAACCTCACGTTCTTAGATGATAAAGATCACTTTGTTTGGACGAGTGAAAAAGATGGTTTCAATCACATCTATCTATACGATATGAATGGCAGTCAAAAAGCGGCACTTACCTCGGGAGATTATGACGTTACTAACTTCTACGGCGTAGATGAAGTGAACAAAAAAGTATACTATCAAGCAGCAGAATCATCTCCATTGAGAAAACAAGTATTCGAGGTAAACCTTGACGGAAACGGAAAGAGATTGGTTACAAATAAAACAGGAACGAATAGTGCGCAATGGAGCAGTACCTTCGACTATTTTGTTAATAGCCAAAGTACAATCAACACAGCAAGAACTTACACTGTTTATGATAGATCAGGAAAGGTGGTAAGAATAATAGAAGATAATGCTGGGATGAAAGATATCCAAAAAGATTATGGAGTTGCACCAGTTGAATTTTTTACATTCGAGACAAGCGAAGGGGTAGAACTCAATGGATGGATGATCAAGCCAGCTAGTTTTGATGCAAGTAAAAAGTATCCAGTATTCATGACTCAGTATAGTGGTCCTGGTAGCCAACAGGTTACGGATAGCTGGAAAGGAAACAATTACTGGTGGTACCAACAGTTAGCGCAGCATGGATATGTAGTAGCATGTGTAGATCCAAGAGGAACAGGAAATAGAGGAGAGGAATTCAAAAAAATGACTTATTTACAGTTAGGAAAGTATGAAACTATTGATCAGATCGAAGCGGCAAAATACTTGGGAGGTCTTGACTATACCGATGCTTCGAGAATAGGAATATATGGTTGGAGTTATGGAGGATATATGTCTTCTCTTTGTATTCTAAAAGGAAATGATGTATTCAAATCTGCAATTGCAGTAGCACCCGTAACAAGTTGGAAGTGGTATGATACTGTCTATACTGAAAGATATATGAGAACTCTTGCGGAGAACGAAGCTGGATACAATGAAAACAGTCCTGTTTACTTTGCCGACCAACTGAAAGGAAACTACCTACTGATTCACGGGATAGGTGATGATAATGTACACTATCAAAACTCTGCTGAGATGATGAATGCACTTATCAAAGCAAACAAGCAATATGATACTTATTCTTATCCAAACAGAAATCATGGAATATATGGTGATAATGCTAGAATGCACTTGTGGACTAAGATGAATGACTTCATTTTCAATAAAATATAAAGCAGCCCACAAGGCTCCTAGGCCTAAGGATTAGTATACTCACAAGTGGCAGTTTTTTAGAAAAGAAAAATTAATGATTAGTAATAATTGGAAGACAGGAATGCTAGCGGGATTTGTTATGATATCTATGATGCTGGTAATCGGTTGTGGTTCTGAACCTGAAGAGCCTATCCCAGATGTTTCTGGAATAGAGTTATCCAATAAGTTAGTACGATTCGAACAGTTAATGGCGGGCATTGATACTAATAATCTTGCTGAAGAAGTACAAAAGCTGAATACCGATTTCACCCAATTCTATAGCGTGTATTTTAGGAATGTATTGCCATTTGATACTGAAACACCAGAAGGCTTTCTTGATAATTTGCAAGGATATCTATCGGACAAGAGAATCCAGGAATTACAAGACACGACCTCAATAGTATTCAAAGATTTCGAGTCAGTAACGCTTCCAAAGCTTAATCATGCGATGAAGATGATGAAGCACTATTTTCCAAAATTCAAAGCACCGAACTTCTACACCTTTGTTTCGGAATATACATATCAGCAATTCATCTTTAACGATGAAGGGAGAGATGGCGTTGGCATTGGGTTAGATTTGTTTTTAGGAGAAGACTACCCTTATAAACAATTAGATCCAAATAATCCTGGATTTTCTAGGTACTTGACAAGAACATTTAATAAAGAACACCTTCCACGAAAAATAACTGAAATACTAGTAGATGATATCATTGGAAGAGCGCCAGGAAGTAGATTACTTGACCAGATGATACACAATGGTAAGCGATTATACATAATGGACAAGGTGTTGCCAACGACACCAGATTCAATTCTTCTTCAATACACTGCTGAGCAAACAAAATGGGTACAAGAAAACGAACTGTCCATGTGGGCATTCTATTTTGATGAAGAACTTTTCTACGAATCTAATACAATGAAAATAAATAAATACATCAATCCTAGCCCAACTAGCCCAGGAATGCCAGACGCAGCTCCAGGAAGAACCGCTAATTACATAGGGTGGAAGATCGTGAAAGCATATATGCAAAAAACAGGATCTACGTTAGAAGAATTGATCAATATGCAAGATTTACAGAAGATAATGGATGAGAGTAGATATAAACCAGGTCGGCGAAAATAATTAAAGATAAAACGATTAGAGCCCATAAGATTATAACAATTCCTCCAATTCACTACTAATCATTGCCGTGGCACCCCACAAAAAATAACCATCTACATTATAACCAGGAACAAGTAATTTTGGCCCAGCGGCTAACTTCATTTTCTTGCTTGTCTTATATTTAGAGTCCATTAAAAGAGAAAGAGGCACTTCGATCACTCCAGCAACTTCTTCGATCTGTGGTATATATTTTGGTTCATAGTCTAGATAGCCTACAAAAGGGTAGACCAGAAAATTACTTGCAAAAACATAAAGAGAGGTCAATTCCCCAAGCACTTCGATATCCTTCATTTTGAGCCCAAGCTCTTCTTCTACTTCTCTAAGTGCACATATGACTAAAGATTCATCCTCCTCTTCTAATTTGCCACCAGGAAAACCAATCTGGCCAGCATGTTTGTCATCAGGGTGGCTTGACGCGCGCTCTATATATGTGATATATAACTGACCATCTGGTTTGGGATGAATAAGGGCCATTACACAGGCGACTTTATGATCTTTTGGTACAATCCTGTACTTTTCATGTGCTTCGACAGGGGACATTAGGTTTTGAAAGTGCTGTCCTGGCAGATCCAAAGCAAGAGAATCTTTGAGTTTTTGGATGGTATTTGTTGTAGTGTAATTCATTAGGTAAATAAACCGAATTAGAGTGTTATTGTTGTTTTTAGGGTTAATGATTTTCAATTCATTCAATAGTAAGTTATATACTTGCAACAAGAAAATTAGAAATATGTCACAATTCAAAGATTTACTCAACATTCTCGATTTAAAACAAGTATCGGAAAATGTTTTTACAGGTGTCAGCTTAGACATAGGCAGTTTTGCTGTATACGGCGGCCAAGTACTAGCTCAAGCAGTAACGGCGGCATCTAAAATGTGTAATGATAATAAGGTATTACACTCTTTGCATGCGTATTTTCTAAGGCCAGGAGATATCTCGGTTCCAATAACCTATAAAGTAGAAGTTATAAAGGAAGGCCGGAGTTTCAACGCACTTCGGGTCAAGGCGCTACAGAATGATAAGACTATTTTTATTATGGCAGCTTCATATCACATACCAGAAGAAGGGATTCATCACCAGATAGCGATGCCAAATGTAGCTCAACCAGAATCTTTGACATCTTTTTCTGATTTATTTGCTCAGTTTGCTGAGAAATTTGATGTGAAGCCAAAAGGCATATTTAGTCCAGATAGTCCAATTATATTTCACCCTGTAGAGCACTACGACCCGTTTAATCCCGGAATCAGGCCACCATATAACCATACATGGTTCAAGATCAATGGGGAGGTAGCAGATAATAACATCAAACTTAACCAAGCAATCATGACTTATGCATCAGATTTCAATCTGCTTATTACAGCAATGATGCCCCACAATATGTCCATGTTTACAGATCCTATGCGGATCGCTAGTCTGGATCATGCGATGTGGTTTCATAGTGATGTGGACCTTAATGATTGGATTTTATATGCAGTAGATAGCCCATATGCTGGTAATGCTCGAGGATATTGTACGGGTAAAATGTATACAAGAGATGGAAAATTGGTAGCTTCTGTAACACAAGAAGGCTTGATACGAAAAATGTAATTTATAAATAGAATAGCGGAACAAGGAGTATATATAGAAATATTCCTTATTCGTAATTCTTCATTCGTAATTATGTTCCTTATCTTTGCGCTTCAAATTACAAATATAGAAGCATGTCATTAGAAGTAGAAGGTTTATTACACAAGAAATTTGAGACTGAGAATAAGACTGACAGTTTTCAAGCGAGAGAATTCGTAATCCAGACAGATGGACAATATCCTCAATTCGTAAAGTTTCAGTTAGTACAAGATAGATGTGGAGCAGTAGACCCATTCAACGAGGGAGATAAAATAAAGGTGTTCTTTGACCTTAGAGGAAGAGAATGGAACGGGAAGTACTTCACCAACCTTAATGCGTGGAAACTTGAGCAAGTATCGGTAAATCCACCACCTGCGGCTGCTGAAGGTATGCCAACAGAAGAACCACCGTTTACTAATTTTAGTGATGGAAATGACATGATGGCTGCAGGAGACGTTGATGATCTACCATTCTAGCAGACAAAAACATAAAAGCACATTAATAGCCTCGGGAGAAATCCTGAGGCTTTTTGTTTTATAGACAATAGTAAAGTGATTTTAACACATAAATAATTTACTCGAAGTATAATTGCTAAAACAGCCTTATCTACTATTAAACAGGAATGTATCTTTTATTAAAACGCGTTAATTTGCATTATTGTCATAAAAAATTTAACTTTGAGTTAAATTTTAAGATTGTAAGATATGGATGCTATAAAAAACAAATTGGAAATAATCAATGGTGCAGAGTTCTTGATCAAAGAATCATCTACTCAAGATACATTTACTCCAGAGGATTTTTCTGAAGAACAGAAAATGATTCAAGATACAGTTCATGATTTTAATAAGTCAGAAATATACCCTCAAACGGCCAAAATAGAAAAGCAGGAAAATAATATAGCAGCCACATTATTAGAAAAATTTGGTGCACTAGGCTTGCTTGGAACACATATGCCGGAAGAATATGGAGGTATGGATATGGATTTCAACACAAATACCATAATTGGAGAAGCTGTTGGCCCATCGGGGTCATTTTCTGTAGCCTATAATGCACATACAGGAATAGGAATGTTGCCTATTTTATATTTTGGAACAGATGCACAAAAAGAAAAATACCTGCCGGGACTAGTTACTGGAGAACTAAAAGCAAGTTATTGCTTGACAGAACCTTCTAGTGGTTCGGATGCATTATCTGCAAAAGCAAATGCAGTATTATCAGAAGATGGAAAGCATTATATCCTCAATGGTCAAAAAATGTGGATTACAAACGCAGGTTTCGCTGACATCTTCACGATTTTTGTGCAAGTAGATGGAAATAAGTTCACGGGTTTTATTGTAGAACGAGGACTTGAAGGATTATCATTTGGAGAGGAGGAAGCAAAACTGGGCATTAAAGGTTCTTCTACAAGAATGGTATTCATGGAGAATGTGAAAGTGTCCGTTGATAACTTATTAGGAGAGATTGGTAAAGGACATCATATAGCCTTTAATGTATTAAATACAGGTAGATTCAAATTGGGTGCAAGTGTGTTGGGTGGATCAAAGATGGCTACTCAAGTTAGTATTGCCTATGCGAATGAACGACAACAATTCAAAACACCAATAAGTCAGTTTGGAGCAATACAGCACAAAATAGCTGAGATGGGAATTCAGAATTTTATTTCAGAAAGTGCATTGTACAGAACGTCACACTTTATCAACGAAAAGATAAAAGACCTCAAAGAGAGTGGTGAATCATATTCTGGAGCAAAACTCAAAGCAGCAGAAGAATATGCATTGGAATGTAGCATAATAAAGATTCTAGGGTCAGAAGTACTTGATTATTGTGTGGATGAAGGTGTTCAGATTCATGGAGGGATGGGATATTCCGAAGAGGGAGTAATAGCTAGGGCGTACAGAGATAGTCGGATCAATCGAATATTTGAAGGGACCAATGAAATAAACCGTATGGTTATCATGAGTACTATTTTGAAAAGAGCGATGAAAGGTCAGCTCGATATAGTAACTCCGGCTCTGGCTGTGCAAAGTGAACTTCAAAATCAAACGACAGACACAAGAACGTTCGAAGAACCATATGGTTTGCAAAAGCAATCTGTAGCAAACTTCAAAAAAGTACTGCTTATGATTCTAGGGAGTGCGGCTAAATTATCCATGGAAGGCAAGCTTGATCTCAAAAAAGAACAAGAACTACTGATGAATATGGCCGATATCGTAATTGATATATTCTCAGTAGAATCAGCTGTAATAAGAGCTAGTAAGATCAAAGAAAATAATACAGAAAAAGTAGCTACTGAAATCTATAGTGACCTAGTGAATATCATAACATATGAAGCAAGCCACAGAATCTATAAGAATGCTTTAGATGCGATATCAAGTTTTGTGTCAGAAGATAAGCAAGGAGACTTTGTTACTGGGTTTAGGGTATTCACTAAGTACCCACTCCAAAATGTAAAGAAGTTAAGAAGAAATATAGCTGGAGCTATGATCACGGAGGGTGATTATTGTTTCTAGTTATGGTGTTTTGAATCTAAGCCTCCAAGTAAGTAATGCAACTTGGAGGCTTTTTCATGTGGTCACGTGTAAAACAACTTATTTCAGGACGGGACACACATACAAAACCAAAAAAGCCTTCAAGTAATAAACTCAAAGGCTTTTTTATATCTCCTATTAGAAATAGAAACTACTAATCATCAAATGATTCGTCAACAACTACTCTACCGCAGTGCTCACATGCTATGATGTTTTTCATCGCTCCTATATCTATTATTTGTTGAGGTGGTATTCTGTTGAAACAGCCACCACAAGACCCTCTATTAACAGTTACAACAGCAAGGCCGTTTCTATAACTGCTGCTGATTTTATTGTAAGACTTCAGAAGACGGTCATCGATAGATTTCTTAGCCTTTTCACTCTGTTTTTTGAGCTTAGTCTCTTCTTTTTCTGTTTTGCTGATGATCTTCTCTAGTTCAACTTTTTTAGTTTCTAGATCTTTTTGTTTGCCATCAAGTCTACTTGTCGCTTTTTCCAAAGCTTCATCCTTCACGGTTTTACCGCCTTTGGTATCATTGATCTTTTTTCCAGAAAGTTGGATTTCAAGTTTTTGTAACTCGATCTCTTTTGTCAATGCGTCGTACTCTCTGTTGTTCTTTACATTGTCAAGTTGACCATTGTACTTTTCGATCAATTGCTCAGACTCAGCTATGTTTGCATTGTGGTTGCTTACCTCTGAATCGATATCATCGATACTTCCTTTTAGCTTAGCTATTCTAGTCTCTAGACCTATGATCTCATCTTCTAGATCACTCACTTCCATAGGTCTGTCTCTTATACACATCTCCGAGCCCACGAGACAGGCAGAAATCTC
>CAJXUU010000291.1 GCA_913061325.1 uncultured Saprospirales bacterium
CTGATTGGTAATTTAAATACATTTATTGGAGCTGAATTGGGCTACACTGGCTATGCCAGGGATCGTAAAGCTGAATTTGGTGATAAAGATGTCCCGAAAGAGAACATCTTACAGGATATTAAGATGGTTAAACACATGATCGTGACAGTTATTAATTCGATGACTGAAGCTCAATTGGATGAAATATATCCCAAAATTGTTTTTGAAGAACCCATATCAACCAAGTATTTTTTAATACGTTTAGCTACTCATTTATCCTATCACTTAGGCCAGATCAACTACCACAGAAGGCTATTTGATGTTTAAAACCATTATTTAAATTCTTCCGGGTTCATACTCTGATTTCTCCTTTTTCGATCTATTTGACTCATTCGTAGATAAATTTGTCCCCCACGAATAAAAAAAATCATATTTGTGGCTGTTTGCACGCTCAGAATTGTAATACAATTTTAGTTTTGCAGCAATTATTAGTTAATCGTAAAATCAGGGTCAAACTAGAATTGACTCAACCAATCTAAAACGTTATGAAAAAAACTTTTCTATTAATGTTGTTTGCTGTTGTAAGTGTTGCGCTTTCAGCTCAAATGAATAAGGTCGAATTTCAAGAATATACTCTTGATAATGGACTGCATGTAATTTTACATCAAGATAAGTCTACACCTATTGTAGCTGTTTCAATTATGTACCATGTAGGTTCAAAGAATGAAAAGCCAGACAGAACAGGGTTCGCACACTTTTTTGAACACTTATTATTCGAAGGAACTGAAAATATCGAAAGAGGTGAATTCGATAAGTATGTAGAAAATGCCGGGGGTACATTAAATGCCAATACTTCATTTGATAGAACATATTACTATGAGATCCTTCCTTCTAATCAATTAGAATTAGGTTTATGGTTAGAGTCAGAAAGATTACTTCATGCTAAAGTTGAAAACAAAGGTGTTGAAACTCAGAGAGAAGTAGTAAAAGAAGAAAGAAGACAAAGGATAGATAATCAACCTTATGGATCTATTCTACAAGAGTCTATGTCTAGAGCATTCACGAAGCACCCATACAACTGGCCTATCATTGGTTCTATGGAGCACTTAAATGCTGCAAAAGAAAATGATTATAAGCAATTTTACAATGACTTTTACACTCCTAATAATGCGATCTTATCAATTGCAGGAGATATTGATTACGATCAAGCAAAAATATGGATCGATCAATACTTCGGTAAAATTCCTGTAAAAAATCCTAATGTATACAGACCTACTGTTGTAGAACCTGAACTTGGTGGAGAGGTAAGAGATACTATATATGATAATATCCAATTACCAGCTGTTGTAATGACATATAGAATACCTGCACAAGGAACACCTGATTATTATGCGGTTTCTATGTTAGGTACATTATTGTCTCAAGGCCAATCATCAAGGCTGTATAAAGCACTTGTAGATGAAGAGCAAAAAGCAGTGTTTGTAGGTAATTTTCCTTTAGGTCTAGAAGACCCAGGAGCTGCAATAGCATTTGGTATTGCAAACATGGGGGTTGATATCTTAGAAGTAGAGAAATCTATTGATGCTCAAATTGAAAAAGTTCAAAATGAATTGATTACTGATACTGAATTTCAGAAGTTGAAAAATCAAACAGAAAATGATTTCATCAGTTCTAATTCGAGAATTGCTGGAATCGCAGAAAGTCTTGCTAACTATAAAATGTATTTCGGAGAAACAAATCTAATCAACACAGAGTTGGACAGATATCTTGCTGTAACAAAAGAAGACATCCAAAGAGTAGCAAAGCAATACTATAACACTAATAATAGAGTAGTACTTCATTATCTTCCTAAACCAGTAAATCCATAGGGAGAAGCTCTGATTTGAAATCTATTAATAGAACCAATAATAAATAAATAAAAATGAAAAAATATTCAATATATCTTTTGTTCATGGGAGTGCTTTTTATGCAGTGTAGCAAGAAGACCACTGATAGCATGGTAGACAAAGGAACGGAAGTAGTAAAAGATGCACCTGTTGATATCGCTTGGAGATCTGGAGCACCAACTCCTGGAGAAGCAAGAGCTATTCAGTTAGGAAAAGCAAATTCTTTTGATCTTAGTAACGGTTTGAAGGTAATCGTTGTTGAGAATCATAAAATACCTAGAGTATCATATCAACTGTCGTTAAACAATGATCAGATATTAGAGAAGGATCAAGTAGGCTTCGTTTCTGTAGCAGGTTCTCTAATGGGAACAGGGACTAAAACTAAATCAAAAGCTGATATTGATGCAGCTGTTGATTTTATTGGAGCGAGCCTTAATACTTCAGGAAGTGGAGTATTTGCTAGTGGTTTGAAGAAACATTCTGAGAATCTTTTAGAGATTATGACGGATGTATTATACAATCCTTCATTTCCAGAAGTAGAGTTTAAAAAAATCAAAACTCAGACAATTTCTGGATTATCGCAAACATCTAGTAATGCTGATGCGATGGCTGGTAACGTAGTTGCAGTATTGAATTATGGAAAAAATCACCCTTATGGAGAAATTCAAACCGAGGATGATGTTAACAATATGACTTTAGAAAATATCAAGTCATACTATAGCACTTATTTTAAGCCCAATAATGCATATTTAGTAATTGTAGGTGATGTCACGCCTGCAGAAGCGAAAGTAGATGCTGAGAAATACTTTTCTTCTTGGAAAAGTGGAGAAATACCTGGAACAAACTACGATGCTCCTTCAGATACAAAAGGAACTAATGTTGCATTTGCAAACAAAGATGGTGCTGTACAATCTGTGATCAGAGTAACATATCCTGTAGATCTTAAACCTGGAGCGAGTGACCTAGTCAAAGCTAGAGTTATGAATAATATCCTAGGTGGTGGTGTATTCTCAGGAAGATTAATGCAAAACCTTAGAGAAGACAAAGCATATACTTACGGTTCTAGATCAAGTTTATCAGCTAATTCTTTAATTGGTAATTTTAACGCTGGTGCAAGTGTAAGAAATGCAGTAACTGATAGTTCTGTACATGAGATCTTGTTCGAGATGGATAGGCTGGCAAAAGAAGCTGTAAGCGCGGATGATTTACAATTAGTAAAGAATTCTATGGCTGGTAGTTTTGCAAGATCATTAGAGTCTCCTCAGACAATAGCAAGATTCGCTAGAAATACTTATAAATTTAATCTTCCAGCTGATTATTATGAAACATACCTTCAAAGGTTAGATGTTGTATCAATTGCTGACGTACTGGAAATGGCAAAAAAATATATTAGACCAGAAAATGCAAATATTGTAGTTGCTGGTTCTAAAGATGAAGTATCTGCTAACCTCGCCAGATTTGATTCTGATGGAGTTATAGATTTCTATGACGCATTTGGTAAGAAGCTTGATATTCAAGAAGCTGCAATGCCTGCTGGTCTTGATGCTAAAACAATCGTTTCTGATTACTTAGATGCTATTGGTGGTTTAGATAAGATAAACTCAGTTAAATCAATCGTGTCAAAGTTTAGTGCAGATCTTATGGGGCAAAAGGCTTCAATGGAAACTGGACAGAAAGACAACAAAATGTTCTACTTAGAGATGTCTATGGCAGGTAACATGATGATGGAACAGAGATTTGATGGAACTCAAGGTTCTATGGGAGGAATGGGACAAAGTCAAGTTGTAACTGAAGGTCCAGAATTCGATGCTATGAAAGAACAAGCTATTTTGTTTGGCCAGTTAGCTTATCTCAATGCTACAAGCCCTTACAAGATTGATCTTAAAGGAATCGAAGATGTTAATGGTGAAAAGGCTTATAAGTTACAAATAACGAAAGCAAGTGGAGACAAGTCTTATGAGTATTACAGTGTGAAAAGTAACTTACTTATCAGATCAATGTCAACTCAAGATGGACCAGGTGGTCAACCACAAACTATTACAAATGAATATGCTGACTTCAAAGATGTGAATGGAATTACATTCCCACATTCTATTACTACTATCGGTGCTATGCCGTTTCCATTAGTAATGAAAGCTGACAGTTTTTCTATCAATGGTGAAATCCCAGCTGCGAAATTCAAAACGAATTAAGCGTTTTTAATCACATAGTGATCAAAATGAAAACAGGTTGCAAGTTGATTCTTGTAGCCTGCTTTTTTTTGTATTCAGGAGTAATGCTGTTGGATTAAAATATAATATGCGAAAAGCAAAAGGACAAATTTTTCTTATAATCTCCTAATACTCATAAGCCATTACTTTAAAGTTATTATTTGCTGTAAGTACTAGTGACTTATTTCCTTTGTAATTTGGAATGATGGTCATGTCTTTCGTATTAAAAGGAATGTAAAAACGAGAACCCCAAACGGGAATAGGGTCGAAAGATTTATCATTGTTGCCTAGTAAAATCAAACCATTACCTGCATCATAACGGACCGTTTCTACTTCTGAATCAAAATGATTTCCAACTAGGATTAAATCTAATTTTCCATCTTCATTGATATCTGTGATTTTACAATCCTGAACGGGAGTTATTTGTGCTTCATTTGAAAAGGGGCGAAAAACATATTGGCCTCCTTCGTTCCATAACACTCCACTCCTAAACTCTTTTGCTTCAATGTGAGTCGCTTTTTCCAAATTGTCACCATAAATATCTCTGATGGTTGCATTTGCAAAACTATTATAGTCTTTAAACTTGTTTTTAATAAATGGCATTTGTTCCGAAGAACACTCACGTCCTCTCACAGGCACATCCCCATATTTAGAATTTTTGGCCAATACAATATCATTTGATTGATTCTGATCAAAATCATAAGCATAAATTTTAAGAGGTTTTTCTGAGTTTGGATGGAATTTATTATTCAAACCAATATTTCCTAAGACAAAATCTATATCTCCATCCTTATCCAAATCCTCTCCACTAATATGGAACCACCATCCGGTTAGGTCTTCGTTTACCATTTTATTGGAAACGTCAACTAACTCTGAGCCTGTATTTTTATAAAAGAGTGGAGCCATCCATTCGCCAACAACAATCAAATCTTGTTTACCGTCTTTATTGAAGTCAGTTGCGATAGCGTCTGTTACCATTCCCATAGTTTTGAAGGGTGGTGCCCAGGTTTCAGATTTGTTCACAAATCCATCTTTTGTGTTTAATAGAAAATAGCTTTCTCCTCCTTGTGGATATTTACCAGGAATACCTCTACTTCCAACAAACAAATCAAGGTCTCCATCACTATCGAAATCGGCAGCAACAACACAAGAGCCATTTCCTTGGCTTTCTAGTAGACGTGTTTCTTTACTGAAACTACCTTTTCCATTGTTTATATAAATACGATCTTGGTTGGATGTCGCTCCAGCTTGTTTTTCTCCACCACCACTGACTATATATAGATCCAAATCCTTATCGCCATCAAGATCAGCTAATAGGACACCCATGTCTTCCATTTCTTTATCTAATTCCCAAGGTTGATTAGCAGCTAGTGTGAATTTGC
Organism: uncultured Saprospirales bacterium; assembly: GCA_913061325.1. Classification (GTDB taxonomy): domain Bacteria; phylum Bacteroidota; class Bacteroidia; order Chitinophagales; family Saprospiraceae; genus CAJXUU01. The sequence continues at coordinate 5,458 of CAJXUU010000291.1, forward strand.
CATCTGATTTCTGTTGAAATAAGGCGCCTCCTTGTCCACTGGCTCCACCAACAAAAAAGTCTACTTTACCGTCACCATTCACATCACCTTTTGTAATGAATGGACCATTCTTGGATTGTTTGTGTGGTAATAGTATTTCTCTATCGAAATCATCAAAAAGGTTTTCACGATGGAGGAAATTAATGCCAGTTTCTTGTGTTATATTATTGAATAGCACCAATGGAGCAAAAGCTGTATTTACATATTTAGCTTTTGCATCAGATTGCTTTACTTCCAGTTTTTGATTCGTTTTGATATCCGTATATCGCACATATTTTCTGTTGGGAAAAACAACCACAACACTATCAATTTTCTCAATGCTACCCAACCCAAAGTGGATAAGTGGTTCTACAGATGATTGGTAACCACGAGTCAAACTTAGCTCTTGATATTGTTGTTTGCCATCGTAGTATATGTATACTTTTGAGCCAAGTGCATTCGGGTTTATCTTATTTCCAGTTAGAACAAGCTGAAGATAATTTGCGGATTGGTTATTGAGATAAACATGTGCTTCTTCGTTTGAATTACAGACAACTAAGTCAAGGTCTCCGTCTCCATCAAGATCGCCATAAGCTGCACCGAATGAAAATCCTGGGTTTCCTAAACCCCAGTCGGCAGTGGCATTATCAAAAGTGAGATCTCCTTTATTTCTAAATAGGTAATTCGATAATTTTTCGGAAGGGAAAGATTTTGCCAGTTTTAGTAAATTTGTTGTTTGGCGTTTATCTGGATCTATATTTTTCATTTCGTCGATGAGATCACTATTACGCATGTCTCGATTGACCCCGTTTGTGACAAACATGTCTTTATATTCATCATTATCAAAATCAGCCATCAGAACACTCCAGCTCCAGTCTGTCTTGGCAATGCCAGCCATTTGTCCAATTTCGCTGTAGAAGCCATATCCGTTATTAAGTTGGAGAGCATTGGACATATATTGATGCCCATTTCCTTGAGCCACACTTTTCCAAAAACTCTTTGCATTCATTGCTCGCATATTTTTCTTGGAGCGTTTGTGGTCAGCAGCCTGCATATCGAGGACAGCAATATCGGTCAAACCATCATTATTAAAATCAGCTAAATCACAACCCATTGAAGAATAGGATGTATGCTTAAATTCTTTTGAAGAACGATCTGTAAATGTACCGTTCCTATTATTGATAAATAGTTTGTCTGGTTTTTCATAGTCACAAGCCACGTAAATATCTACCCAGCCATCTTGGTTTACATCCGCAGCTACAAGTCCAAGCCCATATTCATAATTTTCAATACCCGCTTTTTTACTTACATCTACAAAATTTCCTTTCCCGAGGTTATTGTACAGCTTATCACTAAATTCGTACGGAATTGCATTTTTTTGTTGATAGGTAATTTTCTGTTTAAAGTTATTGGAAGGCATATTCATAAGGTACATATCCAAATCACCATCTCGATCATAATCAAAAAAAGTAGCCTGAGATGAATGGCCTGGGTCGTCAAGTTTGTATTCCGCAGCCATTTCGGTAAAGCTGAGGTCACCATTATTAATCCACAACTCGTTTCTTCGTTTGTCTTTGTGTTTATCATCGGTTCCCCATGATGCTTTGCAAACATAGATATCCAAAAAACCGTCTTCGTTGATATCAACCATGGTCACCCCGGTAGACCATGAGTCAGTCATCCCAATTCCTGCTTTTTTAGAGACATCTTCAAATTGCATATTGCCTTTATTCAGATAAAGAGCATCTTTTACCTGATTGCCTGTAAAGTATAAGTCAGGTAGTTTATCGTTATTAATATCACCAATTGCTACACCACCTCCGTAAAAAACAGACTCCCATAAAAGATGATGAAACTCCTTATCCTGTCTCTTATACACATCTGACGCTGCCGACGAAGAGGATAGTGTAGA
>CAJXUU010000292.1 GCA_913061325.1 uncultured Saprospirales bacterium
CTGTCTCGTGGGCTCGGAGATGTGTATAAGAGACAGTTAGAATACAAATAAGTAAAATGATTTACATTCACATCATGAATACAATGGAACAAAAAAAAGCAGCGTTTGAACGATTACTCATTATAATGGATGAACTGAGAGAACAATGCCCGTGGGATAAAAAACAGACAATAGAAAGTCTTCGTAATCTAACGATTGAGGAAACTTACGAACTGGCGGAGGCAATTCTCAATAATGATCTCGAAGAGGTCAAAGAAGAAACAGGAGACATTATGCTCCACATGGTATTCTATGCTAAGATAGCCGAAGAAAAAGGAGCATACGATATTGCTGATTCACTCAATGCCATCTGCGATAAACTAATCAACAGACATCCCCACATATATGGCGATGTAGTAGTAAAAGATGAAGAAGAGGTAAAAAGAAACTGGGAACAACTGAAAATGAAAGAAGGTAAAAAGTCTGTACTCTCAGGTGTTCCAACTTCACTGCCAGCTATGGTCAAAGCATATCGGATGCAAGACAAGACTGCCCAAGTCGGCTTCGAATGGAAAAATGCAGGTCAAGTCTGGGAAAAAGTAGAAGAAGAGATCCAAGAATTCAAAGAAGTAGCGAATGGAAGTGATCAAGATAGGATCGAAGAAGAATTTGGCGACATTCTATTTTCTATGATCAATTATGCAAGATTCAAGGGTATAGATCCAGAAACCGCTCTAGAAAAGATCAATCGGAAATTCAAGTTTCGATTCCAGTATATAGAGGAGCACGCTGACAAACCATTGGATGACATGTCATTGGAAGAGATGGATGCATTGTGGAATGAGGCGAAAGGTAGTTGAATTGTTAAGTTGTTAAGTTGTGGACTTCACCCTTTAAAGTAAACAGAGTTCATCATGCAACAACTTAACAAACAAACGACTTCACAGCTTTACATTTTATGAAGTCATAAAGTTATTAAGCTGTAGCGATATCTTTGACCTAAGAAGATTAGTTGACAAACAGATAGAAAAAAATAGACCTAATGAAAGTAAATATATTTGGCTTTGGATTGATATTCATTCTCATATTTGTGGTGTCTTTGTTTAGCTCTTCATCTTGTGGAGATGTTGCAGCAAATACTGATAGTTACAATAGCAATTCGATTACTCAATCCTTTTCTGACAAAAGAATTGCCTCTCAACAAGCCAAAGATTACTGGTACGATGGTACCGCTGAAATATCAAGCTACACCCTATCTCAAGCTAGATATGGTGAGCTGCGAGAAGGTACGGTAGTACTCATTTATGTCACCGAGCCTTTTTCTAAGACTAACAACACAAAAGCTGATATATATAGGAATGATAATATACCAGTTCTGAAACTAAACAAAACCAAAAATTTTCTGACTGGCATCTATCCATATACCATGATGAACAGTACTTTTTTTCCATTCGAAGGAGAAACCACATCTTTAAAAATTGCTTCATCTATGCAAGAATGGTGTGGGATAAGTCATTTGGAAATGAAAAATGAAGGTAAATTGACCTTTACTCTAAATTCATATTTTGAAGGCGAATCATTTGAGAATAAAAAAGTTAAAAAAGATATACTGGAAGATGATTTATGGTCACTGATTAGACTTAATCCTGGATCACTCCCCATAGGAAAAGTGAAAGTAATTCCATCCATGTTTTATTCAAGATTTAGTCATCAAGAAATAAAGGCGTACGAAGCGAATATCACTTTAACAAAAGAAAATGAAGGAATAAACTTCTATAAAATCCAATACCCTGAGACAGAAAGGAGTATTACTATTCGTTTCGAAGATGCATTTCCTTATTCAATTTTAGGGTGGGAAGAAAGTCACTATAGCGGATTCGGAGCAAATAGGAAAATACTAAGTACTAAAGCAGAAAGAAAGAATACTATTAAGTCGGCTTATTGGAATAAGAATCACAATGCTGATACACATTTGAGAGCTGAGTTAGGGTTGTAATTGGGTCCGTTTAGGTTAAACCCTACCCTATTACAGAAGCCACGGCCAATCCATTAATCTGAGCCATAGCACGCAATTTTCGATCTAAAAATCTCATTTGATTGATCTGAATTCCATTTTGAGCGATACTTATTTTTGCCTTTTCTAAGTCGATAGATTTTGGAATGTTAGCGGACACCAATTCTGATAGCTTTTCATTCACACTGAGCGGGAAAAAATCTTCCATTTTGTTTTCTACGAAACGATTCACTAAGGGTGCTGTGAGTTTGTAGATGAAATTCGATGGATTTACTTTCACATCTATATCATTAAGTATCAATTGTCCTTCAATTTCATTATAGACTGGTTTGCCCTTAATGAATACTTCTGCTTTTATGGGTTCGTCTATTACCATTCGGATATTGAGCTCCTCACCACCTTTTATTTCTATAGATCTTACATCGAAGTGTTTCCCACCAACTTCCATGCCTTGCAACAATGATCTAAGTTCATTTTCTAAGAAATCGTAATCAAAAGTAATCGGAACAAATACTTTATTTTCTCTCTTGTTATCTGCTTCAGTCATCCAGCGGAATGGAACTAAAGAAGATTGTATAACTGCTTCATCATTTATAGCTATGTCTGGTCTTACAATGCCACTTATATTTACTTTACCATCATTTATGTTCGGCTCGCTTAAGATCAATTCATCCACATCAAGATTGATTCTATTCCCTTTGAGATCTAGCTCTCCCAGTTTCTTTCTTGCATCTGCGAGACCACCTTGAAGTAGTTTATTAAGATCCGAAAAATCTTGTAATGAATTATCAATCTTAGCTGTAATAATCGACTCGTGATGATTAAGGACTAAATTGACCAAGGTCTCGATTGGGATATTCAACGCACCTATTTCCAAAACTGGTTTCTCTAACCATTCATGTGTTACAAGCTCAGATTTTGCCTTGATTTTCAATGTATTGCTGATATCTATATTCACAGCTAAATGAAGATTAATAGCACCATTCCCTTCTACTGTAAAAAGGCCTGCTTCACGCTTCAGCTGTATCTTCAATGGTAAATAGATATCTACCTTTTTTCCTGACGGTCGGATTTCAGCCTCCCCCACTCTTGTAAGTCTCACTTCTACCCCATTCACCTCCATTGGCTCAGATGAAACTGCCTTATCTAATGCATCTTCCAATAGATTGGACAAAAATTCATTTGTAGTTGTGATGTTAAAAATGATAGAACTCTCCATTTATATAAATATTGAATTTAGTATTGATAGGTCGGAAACGAATTGCTAATCGGAACAACCTTAGAAATCATATGATTAGAGCTGTGAATTCAATTCAAAGTGCAATATATTAAATATTATTATAATATGTAAGCAATTATATTATAGAATGTTAAATTAATTAATTATTAAATAATTGGCCTCTATTTGTCGCGTATATTATGCAATTACAAGATTTGTTTATCTTCATCCAATCAATAATATTAGTTTCTTATATCTTCACAAAATGAAAAATATTGTTACTCTACTTTTGGTTTTGGTTTCTTCATTGATTTATTCACAGACAGTTGGTGTACTATCTAAAACAGATGATGCCCTTAGTGGCTATACGTTCTTTTCTCCTTTCTCAGGTACAAAAGCATATATGGTTGATAACTGTGGAAATTTGATTAATGAATGGGACAGAGGAACTAGACCTGGGCTTGCCGCTTATTTTCTTGATAATGGTTTAATGTTGAGAACATACAAGCCGGCTCTAAATGGACCATTCACTTCTGCAAGTAATGCGGGAGGATTAGAGCTTGTCGATTGGGATAATAATACCACATGGAGTTATGAGATCAATTCGGCAGAACAGCTTTCTCATCATGATGCGGTGATGATGACAAATGGGAATATACTGGTTTTGACATGGGAGCTAACATACCGTGAAGAATTAGAATCACTAGGTAGAGATCCTGATGAGATTGCAAATGAAAACTTTATGTGGTCAGAGAAAATACTCGAGTTGCAACCTGTCGGAACAAATGAAGCCAATATTATCTGGCAATGGCATATCAACGATCACTACATTCAAGATTTTGACAACACAAAAGCAGGATTTGGTGTGGTTTCAGACCATCCAGAACTGTTTAACATCAATCTTCCTGAGCTCAACAGCTCTAATTCAAATGCCACTCGAGACTGGAATCATTTTAATGCTATCGATTACAATGAAGCTCTTGATCAGATCATTCTCTCCGTAAGGAATAGTGACGAAGTCTGGATATTAGATCATAGTACAACAATAGAAGAAGCATCATCTCACGAAGGTGGAATATATGGAAGAGGTGGGGATATACTTTATAGATGGGGTAATGCATCTGCGTATCAGGGTGCACCTGTGAGTGATCAGCAATTATTCGGTCAGCATGGTGTTAATTGGATTAGATCAGGTTTACAAGATGAAGGTCAGATTATGATCTTTAATAATGGAAATGGGAAACCTGGTGCAGATTTTTCTCAGGTAGAATTATTGAATCCTCCACAAGATTCTTTAGGATTTTACTATATTGAATCCAATGGTACTTTCGGCCCAATTGAGGCCAATACTACTTATGGCGATAAGTTATCAGAGAGATTTTACTCTGCTTACCTGTCCAATGCTCAGAGACTTCCGAATGGTAACACCTTAATAAATGCTGGCTCTCCAGGCAGGATATTCGAAGTGACTACAAATGACGAAATCGTGTGGGAATATGAGATCCCTCTATCAGGAGATGCACCCGCAACACAAGGACAGTCCGTAAATAATAATGGAAATTTCAGAGCTTATAAATTTCCAAATGATTTCGCAGGTTTTGATGGCATAGATCTCACACCTGGATTGCCAATCGAGAATAATCCGCTGGACTGTGAGTTAAATGTAACAACTGAGGATGAATTTAATTCAGAGTTTCGTATATGGTATGATGCAGTATCAAACTCAATTCGATTCGATGAAGTAGACATCTTAGATGCTAGGCTTGAAGTATTTGATTTGCAAGGAAGACTGGTTACATGGTTTAAATTGGATGGACAATCCGCTTACCAGCTACCTACTTTTTCAAAAGGGATTTATGTTTCTAGAGTGATTTCAAAAGATAAGTTTCAAAGTATAAAATTTCTGGTTGATTAGTATCGGTTCTTCTGTTCCCGCAGTAGCCTGACGCTAGAGGGCCATGATAGTGGTCACCGGCTTGTTATAAGCCGTTTTCTATTAGCTGATTTACATTCAAAGTTAATATTATTGTATCCTTAAATTTACCTACTGAATCTCTTAAGATTGTTCTTCTAATATTGGGGTAATTATATTCAATCAAATATTCCTGAGACTCTGAATGTAAGTTAAATACTATTGGAGTATTTTCTAATTCGATTATTCTGTCATTTTTAACTTGCTTCACCCAGAAGCTATTCCATGTATCTCCTCCTTCTCCTCCTAAAGTCATTCCTGAAACAATTGTTTTCCCTTGAATTTCAAAAACACTATCAATTAAAGATGAACCATACCTACCATTTTGAACTGGTTTTAAGAATTTAGTAAATTTGAATGAATCCTGATTCTCTTCCCAGATAGTATACATTTCATTTCCATGAAATCTCATTAAAAGTAAAACACTAATTCCTTTATATCTATTTGGAATCACCTCTTCTTTATATCCAGTCATTAAAGAGACCGTATTCTCATTTTCAAATGGATCCAATGCCTTGTTCCTTTCTCTTTTATATTCAATTTTTTCTAGTTCATTGAGATTCTTAGCACCCTTCCAAACGAATTTGATCTTACTAAAATCTGAAAGCGAAAATTTCTTATCGTCTGTTATCTTGATTAATTCATTTCTTTTGAATTTGGATTGATTGTGTTTGGGTGTAATTTCTGTCGTGTCAATTTTATTTCTGCTTTCTGCTATTTTTGCTTTATCACCTGATTTATTTTTACATTCAGTAAAGAATAGTACGGTCAATAGAATTAGTATATATTTTAGTCGTTTCACTTTCTATCTTTCTGTTGGTTGTAATTGCTTATAAAGTACTTATATGACCCCATACAACTCACCACCCTTCCTAAATAACTTATCTACTTTAGCAACTACATTAGGATCTTTGATCAACGGTGGAGCATGATGTGTCTTGATCCTCGCATCTATGATTAATGGTCCTTCACACCCCCAGTGTTTGTGTTCTACTTTTGTATTTACACCATAAATATCATGAGATGGATTTGCTCTCGTAAAAGTAACCCATACAAAATTATTAAGTGTTTGGCTGATGAAATCGACATCTTCTGTGAGTACGATCATAGCTATGTCTTCAAGATCAAGTGTAGCCAATTGTCTGGATAGATTCTCTATTTTTTGTTTTTCTGAAGTATAGTCTTTCCATCTTTCTACTCCTAGTGCTAATACTCCTGGACGTGCTATTGAAGCGGACTTCACAAATGGAGGTAGACTTAGATTAGTTGGTTTTTCTAGAGCTAGTTTTCTTTTTACTTCTCCACGGCATGCTACTACTACTTTTGAACCTGAGTTCCATCCTGATCCTGAGTAATCGAGTGTATCAATTGTTGTTTTAGTTTGGAAATGTAAATCTCTCATCCAATCTACTCTCGATAGAAAGTGATCAAAATACCTATCGATATCATGTGTATCTAAACTCGGGTCATCTTCTTCAGCAGCTATAAACATAAACTTGGCTAGTGATGTCTGTCCAGATCCCAAAACTCTATTGGCAATGGTTAATATCTCTTCAGGTACTTTTTCCCGGAATGGCATGTACCTTTCCTTACCAATCGAAATCAAAAGTGGATGAACTCCTGCCGCATCTACAGCATTAATCTCTTTAAGCCCTGGAAACTCTCCGCCAGCCAATTCTTTGACCAATTCATGAATCAAGTAACCAAAGCTACTGTCTTCCATTGGAGGTCGACCCACAACTGAGAAATGCCATATTGCATCTTTCTTATGATACACTCTGTCCACATCCATAACAGGAAATGGATGTGTCAAACTATAATATCCTAAATGATCTCCAAAAGGTCCTTCTGGTTTGGTCTCTCCTTTTCTGATTCTTCCAGTAATCACGAAATCTGCATCACTAGACAAAAAATGTCCTAAATCATCAAACTTATATCTGAATCTTCGTCCTCCCAACATCCCAGCAAATGTTAGTTCACTTATCTCTTCTGGCATGGGCATGATCGCCGAGAATGCATGAGAAGGTAATCCTCCCACGAATACTGAACACTTGAATTCTTCATTACTTTTAAGATATTCCGTATGATGATTTCCGATTCCACGATGAAGTTGATAGTGGAGTCCTATCTCCTTATTGGTTTCATATTCATTACCTGTCAATTGGATCTGTCTCTTATACA
>CAJXUU010000293.1 GCA_913061325.1 uncultured Saprospirales bacterium
ACACTATCCTCTTCGTCGGCAGCGTCAGATGTGTATAAGAGACAGCCTCAAAATTATAAAAAGGGTATCTGATTTAGCTCTTTATAATTGAAAGAGTAAATTTAGTTAGATAATTATGATTTAGGGCCGATTTTACATTCAATTTGAGTCAAGTATTATCAAACTTTAAGATTACGACAACAAATAAACAGTAACATGATCAAGAGAAAGCCGTCTGATTATTGAATGATTTATTGATTGCTCCCGTTAAATGAAGACATATGAAAAATACATTTATTATAATATTGGCTCTCCTTTTTAGTATATCCGGATATACTCAGGACACCCTTCTTGTATTACGAGATTCAACAATGACTGGGGAGGACCTCCCAGAATCAGTTGAGCCAATATTCACAAAGCTGAACTTAAAAGGTAAAATATATACTGCTATGATCAGTGAAGGCGACACTCTGATCTTAGCCGATTTAGATGATGTTAGTATTACTTCCTTTCGAAAATTTGATAATGATGCTGATTATAAAAAATACGAAAAATTCAGACGATATGCCGCTAAAGTGTTTCCATATGCTAAAGAAGGCATCAGAATATTCCGGGAAGTTGAATATGCATCTCAACATCTAAGTAGAAGAGAACGTAAGAAAAGAATCAAAGAGCTAGAGATAGAATTAAAAGCCGAGTTCGAACAGCCACTATCCAAACTCACAAAGCTGCAAGGAAAAATATTGATCAAAATGATTGAAAAAGAAACAGATGAGTCCATGTTCAACTTAATGAAAACAGTAAAGGGTCGATTCACCGCTTTCTATTGGAATCAATTCAGTAAATTGTATAGTTACGACCTTAAGGAAGGATATCAAAAGGGCAAATATGAGATACTAGATGCTGTGCTTCAGGACTTCGATCTTTCCTATAGAATAGAAAATGGCACTGACATGAAATATGTAAGAATCGATGATGTAAGAGATAATTAATTTATTGTCCCTCAACATTTAGGAATGATACATTAATAAAGTACGTTTTTATGTGCAGATATTTTTTCATTCTCCAAGGCAAAAAACGTATGCAATGCAGAGTATAGGCGAGGCTTTTTAACGCAGAAGAAGGTGAAAAGATCAAGCAGAAGAATGTAACTTTATTATTGTTTCATTCCTTAGCTATGTAAATCAATTTTCAAAGTTACATTTGCGATTGTAAAATATAACAACTATGTCTTATCCTTTCGAAATATTTGATCAATCTTCTTCCGTTATTAATGAAGGAAAAGTGGGCTGGAGATGCCCATCAAATATTGCTATTGTTAAATATTGGGGCAAGCATGGAAGGCAGCTACCGAAAAACGCCTCTCTCTCATTTACACTAACGAATGCACATACCGATACTTATATTTCGTATTCTGAAAACAATAAAGGGAGGCTGAGTCTTTCATTCTTATTCGAGGGAAAACCAAATAATGCTTTCGAAGAAAAAATTAAAAAATTCTTAGAAAGTGTGACAGCATTCTATCCCGTTTTAAATAGACTCAACTTAGAAATTAGTAGTAGTAATTCATTTCCACATTCTTCAGGTATTGCTTCATCAGCATCTGCTATGGCAGCTATCGCAATGTGTATATGCGAGATTGATCAAAATACCTCAGGAAATGAAAACTCAGAAATAGACCTAAAAAAAGCATCCTATTTAGCTAGACTAGGCAGTGGAAGCGCTAGTCGGTCAGTTATCCCTCTACTTGGAGCATGGGGAGTGCATGATAAAATAATTAATTCATCTGATTTATTTGCTGTCGATATTGATGAAGTGCATGATGTATTTAAAACTTTTCATGATGATATCCTAATTGTAAGTGCAGCTGAAAAATCTGTATCATCCACCGCAGGTCATGCTTTGATGGACGGAAATGTATACTCTGAAGCAAGGTATCAACAAGCAAATGATAGAATAACTCAATTAAAAGAGATATTACAAGCTGGAGATATTGATTCTTTTGGTAAACTTGCTGAAGATGAAGCGATGACACTACATGCATTGATGATGTGCTCTGACCCGTCTTATGTCTTGCTTGAGCCAGGCACACTTGATATGATTAAAGAAATTCGAGCATTCCGACAAAGAACTGGGACACCTATATATTTCACGTTAGATGCTGGGCCAAACATACATTTGCTATATCCTGATCATGTGAGTGCGGCTGCTGAAAAATTTGTAAATCAAACATTGTTACCATTTACAGCAAATGGTAGAGTGATAAAAGATAAAGTCGGAAATGGACCTCAAAAATTGGTATAAAATATTTGCACTTAGTTTCATATTGCTTGCTAACCTGTCAGGTCAGCAAAACCAAGTTCTGTGCATAAATCCTGAGTTTCAACAAGAAGTTAACTCTTATTTATCTTTTGAGGTGCCAATTATCTCTGTCTCAGAAGCCTATGAAAAGAAAGCATCCTTTACATTCTTGGATGCAAGAGAAAAATCAGAATTTGATATATCTCATATCAAAGATGCAGTGCATGTGGGTTATGACGACTTTGATATAAATAGTGTAGCTCATTTGGATAAATCAGAGCCTCTTGTGATATATTGTTCCATAGGATATAGAAGCGAAAAAATAGGCAAAAAGCTAAAAGGTGCTGGTTTTGAAAATGTGCAAAATCTTTATGGTTCCATTTTCGAATGGGTAAATCAGCATCATCATATCTACAATTCAGAAAATAAGAAAACTAATCAAATTCATACTTTCAATAAGAAGTGGAGTAAGTGGATACAATCAAACGAGGTAGAAAAAGTCTGGGAATAAGATAAAAATTAATTATTTATGTATTTCTCTATATCATTCCAAAATTCAAGGAAAACAATAATATTAAAAACAAAACATGAATCAATTCTTGGATAAGAGGGTTTTTAGTATTTATAAGATTGACATTTATGAAAATTGCGAGTGGTATACAGGCCAATAACGCATTAAATGCAACAACATCACTCACTAATAACAATAATACGGCAGACCCAAACAAAAACCAAAAAAGAATATTTATTTTCTTTTGCGCTTGTATACTCTTTTTAAGGGTGTAAGTATTATAATTAACAACCGCAAAAACAGCTAACAGTGCCCACCCTGCAAACTTATAAATCTCTACTCCCCTTATAGAAAAGATAGAAAGGTGTGGCGAAAAATTCATTTTCGAAGCTTCTTCTAATATTGGCATATCATATATATACATACTGCCCACTACAATGAAAAATAAGGTGAATAGTCCTGAAAATAGTTGTACTAATTCTTTACGCTTCACTGACCTCAAAATAAATATACTGAATAATCCAATAATGATGAGATAGATATAGTTGGGTACTAACAGACTAGCAACTCCAATCCAAAACCCTACATTAAAAATATTATCAGCTACTTTTGGAGACTTATATATTTTAAATAGTTGACCAATAACAATAAGAATAACTGAATTTGCTAACAAATGGGGCGAAAGTGGAGTAAACTCAGGCATCATACTAACCAAAACAGCATAAACTAAGCCTGGCAACAATGTTATTTGAGGCGCCAGCCTATGTTTAATAACCAATCTATTAATATAAACAGTATGTACATAAATCAATAAGATGGCTAGAATACTCTGCAACAACGGAGAAGAAATCCATTCAAATAGGCTTTTAACCAAAAAAGTATCCTCCTCTATAACTGAATAGCCTGCAGGTGACAATAATGATTTTACTCTCAGTATAATGATATATGGCAACAACAGTAAGCTGTTAATAAATAAGTTATTTTTAAATATACCAATCACCTAATTACCTTTTATTTTGATTTTACTCTTATTATTATTAAAATCTTGTATTAAAATTTCCTGATTTAAATAACAAAAATATAATTAATAAGAACATAAAAGCCAAGCATCAAGAATTAGATACTAAATAATGTGAGATATACCTACTCATATAGTTAATAGGCCACTATAGAGACGGTTTTCAAGAGTAAACGGTAATGTTTTATTTCTAACTCTTTTATTGAAATAATCTATTATTGATGCCAATTAGGCAAATCAGAACAAAATGCCTGTCAAATATTCAAAAATAATCAGTTGGTCGGTTATTTGTATATAATTAGAATAGAATATTTACTTTTAGGTTGTCTACCAAATTTAGATTTAAATTAGAACCGATATACTTCAATGAAGTATTATCCAAAAACTCAAACAAAGACAATATTAAAAAGGAGCATACATCAACTGAATTTATTCAATTGATTCAATAAATAAAATATATGACGTACGACAATTTTACTATCAAGGCACAAGAAGCAATCTTGAAGTCTCAACAATTAGCTGGAAAACTAGAACAACAAGGTGTAGATACTGTACATCTTATCAAAGGAATCATAGAGACTGATCCAAAATTGGTAGAATTCATATTCAACAAAGTAGATATCAATCTACCCATCCTAAAAAGAGATCTCAACAAAGCAATCGAAACGTATCCGAAGGTTTCTAACATAGACAAACAATACCTGACCAATGATGCGAATCAATCACTAGCACGAGCAAAAAAAATGCTCAAGGAGTTCGAAGATGAATTTATATCCCTTGAACTAATGTTGATGGGTATTGTAACTGGCAAAGACAAGGCATCGCAAATACTTAAAGATCTCGGAGCTACTGAAAAATCACTCAAAGCTGCCATCTTAGAACTTAGAAAAGGAAGAAAAGTCACCGAACAATCTGCCGAAGATGAATTTGGGGCACTTGCAAAGTTTGCTGTTAATCTTAATGAAAGAGCTGAATCCGGAAAACTAGATCCCATCATCGGCAGAGATGAAGAGATAAGAAGAATTCTTCACATCCTTTCAAGAAGAAAGAAAAATAATCCTCTTATAATCGGTGAAGCTGGTGTTGGGAAAACTGCAATAGTAGAAGGAATAGCGTGGAGAATTGTGAAACAAGATATACCAGAAAATCTAGCATCAAAGCAAATATATGTCCTTGATCTTGCCTCATTAGTAGCGGGTGCGAAGTACAAAGGTGAATTTGAAGAGAGACTCAAAGCAGTTGTGAAAGAGGTAGCAGCATCAAATGGGGAAGTGATTCTATTTATTGATGAGATACATACTTTGATTGGTGCTGGAGGAGGAAATGGTGCTATGGATGCAGCAAACATCCTAAAACCCGCATTAGCAAGAGGAGAATTAAGAACTATAGGTGCAACTACCTTGGACGAGTACCAGAAGTACTTCGAAAAAGATAAAGCACTGGTAAGAAGATTCCAAACAGTAGTGATTGATGAACCGACTGTAGAAGAAACGATCTCTATACTGCGAGGAGTGCAGGAGAAGTATGAAATGTACCATAAGATGGAAATCTTAGATGAAGCACTTATTGCAGCCGCAGAACTATCTAACAGATATATATCAGAAAGACAACTGCCTGATAAAGCCATCGATCTCATAGATGAGGCAGCGGCAAAACTAAGACTAGAACTTGATTCAGTGCCAGGAGAAGTTGACGAACTAGATAGAAAAGTAAGGCAGCTAGAAATAGAGCGAGAATACATCAAACGGGAGGGTGATGAGAAAAAACTCAAGTCTATATCCGAGACCATAGCAAATGCTCAAGAAAAACTCAACAGTACTAGAGCAGCCTGGATGGGTGAAAAAGAAATTGTCGATACGATCCAAAACGTCAAAAAACAAATCGAAGAATTGGAACACGACGCAGAGGTGGCTGAACGAGAAAGCAATTTCGAACTCGTCGCAACCATTCGATATGGAACGATGAAGGAGCTAGAAGCTAAGCTCAAAGTGGCCGAAGAAAAACTGGATGATCTTCCTGATGAGAGTCGATTTACAAACGAAGAAGTAACTGCTAATGATATTGCTGAGGTCGTAGCTAAATGGACAGGAATCCCAGTGAGTAAAATGCTCACCAAGGAGAAAGAAAGGATGCTTAATCTCGAAGCTGAAATCGGTCAAAGACTCGTAGGTCAAATGGAGGCAGTAGTAGCAGTATCTGATGCAGTCCGTAGAAGTAGGTCTGGACTTTCTGATCCTAAGAAACCGATTGGTTCATTTATTTTCTTAGGACCAACTGGTGTGGGTAAAACGGAGTTGGCAAAGTCTCTTGCCGAAGTGCTCTTCGATGATGAGAATGCGATCACGAGGATAGATATGAGTGAATTCCAAGAGAAGCATTCAGTAAGTCGATTGGTAGGAGCGCCTCCCGGATATGTAGGATATGATGAAGGTGGTCAATTAACTGAAGCTGTAAGAAGAAAACCTTATTCTATAGTTCTATTAGATGAGATAGAGAAGGCTCACCCCGATACGTTTAATATCCTACTCCAAGTATTGGATGATGGTAGACTGACAGATAATAAAGGTCGAGTTGCTAACTTCAAAAATACGATTATAATCATGACATCCAATATGGGGTCAGATATAATCTTAGAAAATTTTGAAGATCTAGATGCACTTGGAGATAAACATAAGGCTGAAATTATTGATACGACGAAACTGGAAGTATTCGAGGCCCTGAAAGAGAATCTAAGACCAGAATTCCTAAATCGTATTGATGAGAAGATTATGTTTCTTCCATTGACGAAAGCAGAGATCAAGAAAATAGCTGGGTTCATGCTCAAAAAAGTGCACAAAAATCTTGCAAAACAAGAACTTAAAATAGAACTCAGCGAATCAGCTATGGATCTATTAACTGATCTAGGATATGATCCACAATTCGGAGCAAGACCACTAAAGAGAGTCATAGAAAAAGAAATTGTAAATCAACTGGCGAAGGAAGTATTGTCAGGTAGATTCGTAGCTGGTGAAACGATCTTCGTTAACACCAATGCAAAAGGCTTTACCTTCGAAGAAATAAAATCAGATAGTAAGGACAGACCAGCTGTAAAAAAGAAAGCTGCACCAATAAAATCTAAAACAAACAAAGTAGATGATTTGAAAAAAGCAACAGACGATCTTAATAATGCTATCGATGATGTTAAAGATGGGGACGTAGATCCAAAGGATAATTAAATGATAGATAAATTGAATTTATAAACCGACTAGATTAATTTTTAGTCGGTTTTTTTGTTTCTACTTATTTTCTTCACTCCTCATCCAAATATCTCTCTGAGGAAATGGAATACTTATGTTATTCTCTCTGAAAGCATTATCTATCTTAAATCTCAGATCACTTTTTATATCCTCTACAATCAAAAAACGATTGGTAAAAAAAAGCACAGAAAAATTAAGTGAACTATCAGCGAAATCTCCAAATCTTACAAATGGAACAGGATAATCTAAGATTGAATGACTGTCTCTTATACACATCTGACGCTGCCGACGAAGAGGATAG
>CAJXUU010000294.1 GCA_913061325.1 uncultured Saprospirales bacterium
ATCTACACTATCCTCTTCGTCGGCAGCGTCAGATGTGTATAAGAGACAGCTACGGAGGAGAACTGTTGGCAGAATTTGGTGCAGTATCAGCTCCTATTAAAGATTATGATTTTCCTGGACATACATGCATAAGTATCAATCATGTAGCTTGTCATGGAATACCTTCTGATGAATTGATCTTACAGGAAGGTGACCTAGTCAATATTGATGTGTCAGCAGAATTAAACGGATATTACGGAGATAATGGTGGATCGTTTGTCGTTGGTGAAGATATTCATAACCATAGACCTCTAATAAAAGCATCTCAAGAAATCCTTCAGATTGCTATGAACAATATTAAAAATGGTGTGCGAATTTCAAATGTAGGTGGTATCATAGAAAGAGAAGCAAAAAAAAGAGGATTTGAAGTTATTAAGAACCTTTGTGGACATGGGATAGGTAGAAAATTACATGAACCGCCAACTGAGATCGCAAATTATAGAGACAGGTTTAATACTCAGAGATTCACTAAAAATTCTGTTATTGCTCTTGAAACGTTTATATCTACAAAATCAAAGTACGTTCACGAGCAAGAAGATGGATGGACTATGATGACAAAGGATAAAAGCTTTGTGACTCAACATGAGCATACACTTGTTATTACAGACGACTACCCTATCATATTGACAGAAGGTAACGGTGTATTTGAGTTTTAGGAATACCTATACTTCCTGTTTCATCTATTAAAATCCACGCTTCATGGAAGAAAGTCAAATTTCAGCAAAGCATTTTGTTATTCTTGGAGTTCTAAGTTTGGTTTGGGGAAGTTCGTTTATACTTATTAAAAAGGCACTAATTGCATTTGAACCATTTGACCTAGCTTGTATGAGGTTGGGAGTTTCTGCTATTGCATTTATTCCTGTCATCTTGTACAATCGTAAGAAAATACCATGGCATCGATGGAAGTTATTCCTAGCTATCGGACTGACAGGTAGCGGTATTCCTGCATTTATGTATTTCCTTGCACAGACGAACATCAACAGCATGGTGTCTGGCCTTCTCAATAGCCTTACACCAATATGGACATTAATTATTGGTATTATTATTTTCAAGAATCGAATGGACAAATACAAGACCATTGGCGTATCAATTGGATTCTTAGGTGCAGCTATGCTCATGATATTTGGTGAAAGTGAAGGATCAAATGGCAACTTGTGGTATGGTCTATTTATTGTTGTAGGGACCTTGTGCTACGGCATGAGTGGTAATTTAGTGAAGCACTATCTTCAAGATGTAAAAAGCATTTATATCAGTGCCGTATCTTTCTTTTTAGTTGGTATTCCTGCAATCATTATTTTGATTATAAAGGGATCAATTTTCGAAATTAACTACGGAGAACAAGAACTTTATTCTTTTGGAGCATTGTTATTACTTTCTCTGGTGGGGACTGTTTTGGCTACCATCATATTTTACAAACTCATACAAGAAACCAATGCTGTATTCGGGAGCTCAGTCGCTTACATAATGCCTTTGGTTGCTATTTTCTGGGGATTTCTTGACGGTGAAGGATTAGGTTTAGTTGTCTTTATCAGTATGGCGTTGATTCTCTCAGGTGTATATTTGATTAAAAAACAAAAATGAATCAGATCCCAGGGCTATATATTACTTATTCTGAAGGCAAAGGTAGAGGTGTATACACCAGCCAAGACATAGAAAAAGGTTCGGTTATAGAAGTATGTCCTGTTATAGTTATTCCTAAAGAAGAACTACCAATTATCCATAAGACCGTCTTGCATGATTACTATTTTTCATGGGGTCATGATTTGGCAGATTGTGCCATAGCTCTTGGTTTTGGCAGTATCTACAATCATGAATTGATGCCTAACGCTAATTTTATCTTAGATATCGAACAACAGACTATAGACATTGAAGCAATCAATGATATAGCTGCTGGTGATGAGATTACACTTAACTATCATGGGGAATCAGGGAATGAGGAGAAACTTTGGTTTTAGGGTTTGTTTGATTTGCTGATGTGTTGATGTGTTGATGTGCTGATGTGCTGATTTGCTGATGTGTTGATGTACCCAACCATAATTAATATTTCATTCGTCTTTCGAGGTATACTGCTTTCTAAAATATGAAATTATGAACAGCTTACTAAAGTCAATTACATTACCCCTGGTTATCGCAATTTGCGCAATTACATTTTTTTCATCTTGCTGTAGTGACGAAGAACAGAATGATCCAACATCTATGGATTGTGTTTTGAGCAAAACGACGATGACAAAGATGGATTTATCGACGACACAGAAAGTTCAATAATGGAAGATTGTAGAAAGAATAAACTCACTGATAGAGATGAGGTAAAATCAAATCTTATAGGAGAATGGAACATCGTAGGCCATGGATAAAGATGGATTCCTACAATTTCTCAACCATGTGGGAGAGTGATTTTTACAGAATCAGAATTCACGCTAGACTTTCATAGTAGTTATGAAGAAACTACCTATATAAGAACCTGGGACATCATAGAAACTGAAAGTGGTGGTCTTGTTTTTGAAATCATTGGTGGTTCTGTATACCCAATGAATGTTAATGTATTCTGTGATGATTATATGCTTTTTAATCACACCCCTTCAGATGGTAACATGTATATTTATGAGAAAGGTAAATAGAACTATAAAGAATTCCTAAAGCTAATGGGCTATCAAAAATTTAATTTCTAATCTTTACCAGCTCTGCTTCCAAATCACTTTTTTCATTTTCCTCTGATGTCGATAGGGTTGAATCGAGTATATTAATGTTCTCGTATGAATCAGTGAACAAGTTGTACATTTCCATTACTCCGTCAGCACTAACTATGAGTTTGTAATTTCCATTGCTGATTGCCCACATATCATCAGTTCCATTATTCATTTCAGAGTATTGAAACTCCCTGATATTAGACTCGCTACTCAAAAGCGATTTAAAACTCCTGCTATCATGGATTTCAGAATCATTAACACCTGCCAATTCAGCTATTGTGCTAAATATATCAGTGCTGGTAATGAGATTATTATCTTCTCCACCTCGACTGACACCTTTGCCTGAAACGTACATAGGCACATTGATCCCTCCTTGATACAAACTTCCTTTCGCCTTACTCATCGAGTATGGGGATTGAGCTACTTGGCCAGGGGTTCCGTTATCCCCTAAAAATATGATAACCGTATTGTCTAGTTCATCATCAGGTATACCTTGCAGCAGTTCTCCCACTTGATAATCCATCGCCTCTATCGCTGCCATATAGTATGGCATTGGGTCTAAACCATCCACATATTCTGGCAAGTCGCCTTGCGTATGCATTTCTGTTGGCGGAACATGAAATGGTGTATGAGGAGCATTATAGGCCAACCAAAGAAACCATGGACTAGATTGATCATTAATCCAATCTATAGACAAATCAGTAAATACTTTTGATATATATTCTGTTTGAAGACTGACAGAACCATTATCTGTCCATTGCCATTCATAATAATCTTGAACTGCACCTCTTACTAACCCAGAATAATAATCCAATCCAAAAGATTCTGGATTGATATCCAGATTTGCTCCTGACAAATGCCATTTACCAACAATTGCAGTTGAATATGCAGTGCTTGATTCTTCATTAATATACTTTTGCAATATGGTTTCTGACTGACTTAATTCATCATTTGCCCATTTCACTCCTGTTCTATAACCATATTTACCCGTAATTATTGAGGATCTGGTAGGAGAACAAGTCGGATTCACCCATAAATTATTGAAAACCAATCCTTCATTTCTAAATTTATCCAGATGAGGTGTGTTGGGTTTAATGCTTCCCTCAGAAAATCCTTGTGTAGCATCCTTTCCCATATCATCCGCTATGATTAAAAGTATATTGGGTGAGTCCGAAGTAGGGTTATCTTCTGGAGCATCAGAACTAGTACAACCATAAAAAAGAACTGAAAAAAGAAGTATCGTTATGTATTTCATATCCATATTAGGTTTGAATAACTAGTAATAAATTTGAGTAATGAATTCAAATGTTTAAGCTCCCTTTTAGACAACTCATGACAGGGCGAAAGTAAATCAATTGTCCAGTTTAAAAGAATCTTTTCTACCCCAAATTTAATAATGTATAACCATCAGACATCAAAAAATGTTTAATTCCAACCCAATAAAAAATGGGGCCTTAAAAGCCCCATCTTATATTTAACCATTGATTTTGAAAAGCTTATTTCTTTCTTTCAAAATAAGTAACAATACTTGCTTTTGCAATAGTATTGTTCCAAAGGTAGTATCCAACAATAGCTGGATTCGTATTTGCATCCAAACCTAACTTGTCAACTTTAAGAGCATGTACCGTAATTACATACTGATGTAATCCATGATTCTCTGGTGGGCACGGACCGCCATATCCAGCAACTCCATAATTTGTAATACTTTGAATCGCTTCTTTGCTCATTAATCCAGATTCTAAATTTCCTGCATTCTTAAGTATGCTATTAACATCTGAAGGAAGATCAAACACAACCCAGTGCCACCATCCACTTCCTGTTGGTGCATCAGGATCATACATCGTAACTGCAAAACTTTTTGTTCCCTCAGGTGCATTTGACCATGATAACTGTGGTGATTGGTTTTCTCCTGTACATCCGAAACCGTTAAACTCTTCTTGGGTAGTTGCATTGCCACCTAAGTTCTCGCTAGATAAAGTGAAAGAATTTTGACTTACCAAATTCACATTTAACACAAATAAGAACACTATTGATATGAAAATTAACTTCTGCATATTTTTATTTATTGATTAATTAATTAATAATGCAAAGATGGATCGAATTCTACTGTATCGTGTAGTTGATAATGTCCAAAAAGTATTTATAAATGTTCAACTTGATATTGCTTTGGAGTTACACCATATCTTTTTTTGAAAGCTTGTACAAAATTTGAAAAATTCTCAAACCCTGCTTCTTCATATAATTCTATAGGCCGTTTTTGATTGGTCTTCAAAAGTATTGAGATGTGCTCTAAGCGCTCCTCATTAAACCACTTAATTGGTGTTTTATCATATATTCTATAAAACTCCCTTTTAAAGGTAGACACACTCATATTTGATAAAAATGCTAACTCTTGTAGACTTAGTTTTTTGTGCTTATTGTTTGTGACAATGTTTGTGAGTCTACTCTCAGCACTATCGACTTGTTGGATAATACTATTCAAAAATGAAGCACCATGTTTATGAATAAGGTAAAACATGATTTCCTCAAATTTAGCTTTTAAAATTCTTCCTTGAGTTTCAGCTGGAATTGCCAATAACTGCTCTAGACTCTGCACGAAATGCTCTATAAAGTCATCATATTCGAAAATATAGAATGATTTATTTTCCTTGTTTGAATTAGAATAGAGTTTATTTCTTTCTAGAAAATCAATTATTGATTCGTCAGAAAAAAATAATAGAATGCTTTTGTAAATTTTATTTGAACTAGAAACTTTTTCTGTCATCAAGCAATTTCCAGACTTCATTACCACAAAACTCTGATTGTTTATTTGCACTGACGCATCATCGCCTATCACTTCTTTTGTTCCAGCTCGTAAAAAACTAATAGTATTCTTTGTTAGATTTATTTTACTTCTGTGTATTCCATAATCAATTCTGTAATTATAAATTTGAATCCTTTGTGCACTGCGTATTTTCAAATCTTGTGGCAATACTGTTATCTCCATTAGCTTTTATCTTTCAACTTATTAACCAATTCAAGCTTTCGTTGTTCAGAAATTCCATATTTAGGAACAGGCCAATCTAATTGATCATAATACTCAATCGTTCTTACTAGCGATGTATTAAAGTCTGTGAGTTGCAAATCAAAGTTTGCAAGCATTTTCGCATTTCCATAAGTAAAATAATCGCAGTCCAACCATAATGGCAAATTATACCATTCGCTAATGCCCTCACTTTTTAGAAAAGTAGAATCTGCAAATTGCCTTGACGGATTCCGATCCAACATTTGTGATACATTATTTAATATATCACAAATTGACAATTTCGTAAACGTTGTAACATTATAAATATCAGATTCTCCCTCTTTATTAATTGATTCAATAATACAGTTAATTAAATCTTCTACATACGTTACTGCGAATGTTTGCACGCCGCCATTCGGGACAAGAATCTCATTTTGTTTTTTAACCTGATACAGCCAATAGTAAAACCTATCTGTGTGATCATACCTACCATAAACCAATGAAGGTCTTAGTATATAATATGGCTGATTACCTTTTTTTAATCTTCTTTCACACTCTGCTTTCCTTTCACCATATGTAGTATCCGATGTATCTTTACTCTCTTCTTCCGTACAACCAAGGATTTTTGCTTCTTCATTTCGAAGAACAGATTTATCACTTTCATTGTCATAAACAGAGACTGTAGAGATTAAAATGTACCTCTTAACTTTTCCAGATATTGAATCTAGTAGTTTGTCAATGGAATCTGGATAATAACAAGAACAATCAATGATATAATCCCACTTCTGACCACAAATCAATTTAATATCATTTGTCTTCCTATCTCCTCTTATTTTATTGATTTGCGGAAACAATTCAGGATTCGTTTTCCCTCTATTAAAAACAGTTATTTCATATTGGTTGAGCTTAATTAATCTTTCAACCAGGTTTCTTCCTATGAAATTTGTTCCGCCAACTATTAGTATTTTCTCCATTTTAGCCTTCTATTTTTCCATATTATATTTCACCATTTCTGGAATGTCTTCCATTGGTGATATTTCGCCAAACCATCCTGTGTATTGACCATCTCTTCTAACGGTCACATAAGAAGAACAATATGAAAATCCTCTAAAAAACATCTTATTGATTTGTCCATCAATATCTTTTTGATAATCTGCAACAGCCTTGTATCTATCTAAATCAGCTTCCCCATAATGTAAGTACCTTAATTCAAAATTCCCAAATTGAGGCAATACTCTATTTAGAAATTTATCATATTTCCGAAAACTCCCTTTAGTCCATGTTCCTCCACAAACTTTTACACCATGTAAGTATAGAAATACAACAAATTCCGTTGTACTATCCACAGCCATTAATTTCCAAAACTGATCATTATCTGTTTTCGATAAAATCCCATCTAAAGCAGAACTTTTCACTTCTGATTTATCAGGACTACCATCTTCATTGAGCAAACTAACTGGTCCATCATATATAAAAATGGAAGGCTTGCCATTATACAATGCTACTTTATATTCTTTAGTTACTGTGCATGAACTAAGACAAAACAGTATTATAAATCTGTCTCTTATACACATCTGACGCTGCCGACGAAGAGGATAGTGTA
>CAJXUU010000295.1 GCA_913061325.1 uncultured Saprospirales bacterium
ACTGGATATAGATTGACAAAATTGTATTTGGAGACAAAAATCAGGAACTCTACTGATCAAAAAAATAAGATACAAATTGCTCATAAAGCGGCATTCAATGTAGCTAATTACCAGCTGGAACCTACTCTTAAATCTTTCCAAAATATAAGACCTCGGATCCTTATCGCTGATGGCGTTGGTCTTGGTAAAACGGTAGAGGCTGGCATCTTTATGGCAGAGATGATAAAAAGAGGTCGGGGGAAAAGAATCATGGTATTAGCTTTAAAGTCTATACTTAGGCAATTTCAGCAAGAGATATGGGATCGATTTGCTATTCCATTGGTTAGGTTGGATTCATATGGAATTGCAAAGCTGGGATCTGAACTACCAGCCAACAAGAATCCATTTGACTATTATGATAAGACTATTATATCAATAGATACACTCAAAAATAATTCTAAATTCAGACATTACATAGAGAAGTCTAGATGGGATATTATTGTAATAGATGAATGTCATACTGTGGCTAACGATAGTAGTCAAAGAGGTGAACTTGCGCAGTTTCTAGCTACTAAATGTGAATCACTAATACTTACTTCTGCCACACCTCATAATGGAAAAAAGGAATCGTTCGCCAATCTTATAAATATGATTGAGCCTATTGCTATTCCACGGAGTGGTGATTACACCAAGGATGATGTGTCTCCCTATTATGTGCGACGGTTTAAGAACGATATAGAAGATGATGTGGTAAGAGCCAATTTTCAGGATAGAAAAGTAGATGGCATTCATACAAATCTATATGCAGAGGAAGAAGTATTCTTAGAGCTCCAACAAACAGCCAAGTATGAGTCATTAGCTTCATTAAGTAATAAGGAAGGACAAAGGAAAATGACTCCTGACTTATTATTCGCAATTGGCCTATTCAAAGCATACATGTCTTCTCCAGCGGCAGCATTGGCTTCTATAGAAAAAAGGATAGTAAAAGTATTAGAGAAGGACCCTGATGCAGAAAGCCTTGACGATCTACTATTGATGGAGAAGTCGTTGAAGGAGATAATCGAAAAAGGACGTGATAGCAAGTATGATGCATTCAAACGAAAGCTCGTCGAACTTAAGTGGAGTGGTAAAAAGAAAAATGAACGGATAGTTGTCTTTGCCGAACGGATAGATTCCCTAAAATATCTAGCTAAAAGGCTAACAGAAGATTTTGATCTGAAGGGTGAAGTCATAAAATCATTCAGTGGAAGCTTATCTGATGTGGAGCAACAAGAAATGATTGAAGATTTTGGAAAAGAAGATTCTAAAATAAGAATACTCCTAGCCTCTGATGCAGGGTCTCAAGGTGTAAATCTTCATTACTATTGTAGTAAAATGTTCAACTATGATATACCATGGTCACTTATCACTCTAGAACAGAGAAATGGAAGAATAGATAGGTATGGCCAAAATCGAACTCCTTATATCTACTATCTCATATCTGAAAGTAAAATAGAAGGGCTTAAAACAGATTTACACATTATAAAGAATCTAACTCAGAAAGAAGAGGAAGTATACAGGAGCCTAGGCGATGCTGGCTCAGTAATGAAACTCTATGATAGTAAGGAGGAGAATAAAGCTGTAGAAAGAGCAATGGCCGATCCTGAAGCAGACTTATTCAAGTCTACAAAAGAAAAGGAAGATGATACTAGCTGGATAGATTTTGACTCAGTATTCGGAGATGGAGGAGACGTAACGGAAGATCTATTTAGTGAAGACCCAATCCAAGAGATCTTTAGCCTTTATAAAAATGATGCAGAATATTATAAATCATTAGTAGAAGAACTCAAGTCGAACGACAAGATAAAAGGTAATAACGTGACTATCGAAGAAGGATACATGGAGGTGCTAAATACAAAAGACCTTAATCGTATTCTTTATGATATTCCACAAGAGGCTAGGCCTGAAGTGAATAAACATTATCGATTGACTACTTCTAAGGACCAAGTACAAGACAAAATTGCAGAAGCAAGAAAGAAAAGTGGTGAATGGGCATCATTTCAAATGTTGTATGATCTGCATCCTATCCCTCAGTATTTTATGACACAATTAGAAGCTAGTGTCAATAAGGGAGAAGCTACAGTTGTGAAGAGCAAAAAGATCGAAAGTGGTAAAGCATGGTTTGTGTTTTATGGGGAGGTTGCTAATAATCTAGGTCAAAGTATCATTGCTGATTTCTTTGCATTCCCCATGCAAATGGACGGAGGCTATGGTGGATCGCCATTGGCTGTAGAAGATTTTATTAACACTTCTGGACTTGACGAAATGATGTATACTGAGCATGTCACTGATGAAGATATTCAAAACCTTACTGATTTAATCCCAGCATCAATTGAAGGAGCAAAAGAGTTTCATATGTTCCAAAAGCAACAGGAAATGGAAATCACAATGGAAAAGAAACTTGGGGCCTATGAATCAAAGCTTATGAACTGGGCAGATGCAGCAAGGGATCAACTTCAATTAACTTTTGGAGAGGACAGGATAACTGGATTTATAAAAATGAAAAAAGAAAAGGAGGAAAAGAAGATAGAAGCCATTACGAATGAAAGCTCCCAATACAATAAAGACTTGAATGGGCTTAGTCAAGATGCATACTTGAAACTTCTTTCAGTCTTTTACAATAAATAATATGATACTACTAGTCAATAAGGATAACAATAAAATAGATGCAATCAACTCAACTAGTTTTGAAGCATTGCAAATATGGGAACGTAAACATATTCAAGAATGGGTAAGGAAAAATCCAGAAATTCTTGGTGAGGAATTGATGATCGTAAGTATGGAGTTTAATAGGTTTGATAAATCTAAAGATAGACTCGATTTGCTGGCATTGGATAGAAGTGGAAATTTAGTAGTTGTAGAACTCAAAAGAGATTCTCATGCCGGGTATGCAGATCTGCAGGCAATTAGATATGCAGCTATGGTATCAAAAATGACATTTGAAAGACTAGTTGATTTCTATGTCGAATACAAACATAGGTATGATGGTGAGTCAATAACGGCTGAGAATGCTGAAGAAGAGTTATTAGAATTTACCACTGTAGATAATGTAGAAGATCTATTGGGAAAAGCTAGGATCATTTTATGCTCTGAGGACTTTTCTCAAGAAGTAACGACAACAGTATTGTGGCTAAATGAAAATGGATTAGATATTTCCTGTGTTAAGATTAAGCCTCACTTAATTGATAACAATATTGCTATAGTACCTAATAAGATAATTCCACTCCAAGAAGCTGAACAATATCTTATTGGCATTAGAAACAAAGTAGAAGAGAAGAAATCATCCTCGAAGAAGTATAGACCTCGAACTACAAAGATTATTCTTGACAATCAATTAGTAGCTCCTGGCACAGAGCTTAGAATGAAAGCTAGTCTGCCTACTTGGGTCAACTATATCGAGGGAGATACTAGATTTATCTTAACTATAACTGGCAAGTCTGGTCAAAGTAATTTTGTGAAGTGGGCTCATGATGGAAATGAATATTCTATATCGAATATTACATGGCGACTGTTTAAAGATTTGCATCCAGAAAAAAAGGATCCTGGAGGTGTAAATGGCAACCTACATTGGGTAAATAAAGAAGGCAGATCACTTTATGATATTGCAGAAGAATATTATCAGAAAAACTACAAATAGACAACATTGATCAATTTCATCCATAATATAGCTGAGTTCTATCCACTGAACTACTTCAACGAAGATTTCCATAAGGAAGTCATCGCTAAGAGTGGGTATGGTAACGATGACATCAAGACATTCAACAAGAAAGTGAATGCTCTGAAGGAAAAGTACTATGCCTTTAAGAAGGAGATGATAGAGAGCAATCTCAGAGTAAAAGATAAGGTGACTCGAGCTCATAACTTCCACACCAAGCTACTCAACACATTAGGATACGATGGTGATAAGACGGAATATGATGACTTCGTTTATCTGAGTGAGAAAGAGGCACTTCCGGTTAGAAACAAACTCTATAGAGGTGATAATCAACCTCACCTATTCATCATGGAGATGCAGCCGATGATATCGTATCAGGGAGAGTCACCTGATGGGCTTTTCGAGCAACAGTTTGATACGGACGAAGAAAAGATGAGTCCACCACAGAAATATCATAGATCTCAATGGTCAAATGTATTTACTGTGCCAGAAGGAGTATCTATCTCGCCTATGATTATCAATAAGGCTGTGGGTGAAGTCTTTCTGATGGACGCTGATAGAAGACCAAAGTACATTCTTTTACTTGCTGGTAACATAGTATTTCTACTGGAGCAAGAAAAATGGTTCAAAGGGCAATATCTGATGTTTGACCTAGAGATACTCTTTAGTGATTCGGTAGTAGAGAAGAACTACTTATCACTATTTTATCTAATGATAGGTAAAGAGAAGCTCTCTCCTGTAGCGGATATCGTATTGATGGATCAGCTAGAAGAAGAATCCCATAAGAAAGCCTATGAAGTAACGAAAGACCTCAAAGAAGCTGTGGTCAATGCGGTGGAATCGATAGCCAATGAAGCTGTCTTTTATATGGGAGATGAAGCGACTGGACTAGATGCAGACCAACTCAAAAATGAATGCTTGACCTATGTCTATCGACTTCTATTTGTCTTCTATGCAGAGTCTCGTGAAGACTTAGATATACTGCCAAGTAACGATAGTGTGTATCAGCATGGCTACTCTATGGAAATGCTGAGAGATCTAGAGCAAGTGCCACTCAATACTGAAAGTAGTAGAGATGGGTACTTCTTTCATGAGTCTATCACTGGACTGTTTAGATTGTTGCATGAGGGATATAGAGAAAAGGAGGCTGATAATAAAAGCTTCCGAATACGTAGGATAGACAGTCCCATGTTTGATAATAATAAGATGCCTTATTTGTCGAAGATAAAAGTGAGGAACCATATATGGCAAGATATCATCTGTCAGCTATCACTCAGTAAAAAACAAAAGAAGAAGAAACGTGGACGGATATCTTATGCCAATCTTGGTATTAACCAACTAGGTAGTGTATATGAGAGCCTACTCGCTTACAGGGGTGTATTCGCTGAGACGGATCAGATAGAAGTGCACCGCAAGAGAAAAGCAAAAGAAAGCTCAGCCAAAGCTGCATCGGATGGATCATCCCTTGTGGCAAGATCTAGGTATGATGAATTTGATGCTGGTGAGATATATTTTGATGTAGAAGAAGGAGGTAGTGAAAAACTGAGAGTAATACCCAAGGGTACATTCACCTACAGACTGAGCGGTAGAGACAGACAAAAATCAGCATCTTACTATACACCTGAAGTACTGACCAAGTGTACCGTGAAGTACACCCTCAAGCCTATACTAGAGCGACTGGATGATGGTAAAATGAAAGCTATAGACTTACTAGATCTCAAGATACTAGAACCGGCTATGGGAGCTGCAGCATTTCACAATGAAGTGATCAATCAACTGGCAGAAGCATATCTAACCTATCGCCAAGAAGAGATCACCAACAAAAGCAAAGAAGGCAAAAGAGTTAGTCCTGATAGGTATCAAGAAGAACTCCAAAAGGTAAAAGCCTATATAGCCCTCAATAATGTATACGGAGTCGATCTCAATCCTACGGCTGTAGAGCTGGGTAAGCTGAGTTTATGGCTCAATGTAATCCACAAAGATATGGAGACTCCATTCTTTGGCTATAGGCTAGGTGTGGGTAATGCCGTAGTTGGTTGTTGGCTCAAGGGATATAAGGTCAATGATATAGAAAGAGGAAAGAAAGCTAGAGATGGCAAAAAAGAATGGTGGACCAAAGCACCAGAAATGCTCACTTTTGATGGTGGTGAGATCAAGAGGCCAGGCTCTCGTGGTACAGGAACTGAACTGATCTATCACTTTCTCTTACCTGACAAAGGTATGGTACCCAGTGCAAGTATCAAGCTCCTGAAGGCAGAATATCCTGACCATGCTAAGTCCGTAAGCGAATGGCGCAAAGAAATATGTAAACCTATAGAGGGCGAAGAAGTAGAAATCTTGCGAGGTCTCTGTAGTTCTATAGATGATCTCATAGAGGAGCACTATAAGTTCCAAAAACGAGTAAGCCTGGAGACTGCAGTAAAACCTGATATATATGGTGTAGATGGACAAGCCAAGCTACAGCTCAAAAGCTACGATCAGAAAGCTGATATGGCTGAAAATAGAGAACATACAGAATCTCCCTTCTTCAAGCTGAAGATGATCATGGATTACTGGTGTAGCCTATGGTATTGGGATGTAAGGCAGGCAGACGAACTGCCTACACGAAGACAGTGGTATCAAGATATAGCTAATATACTGCAGGTCGACCTGAATGAAATAAAAGCTAAAAAGAATCAAGCGATAGAAGAAAAACAGAATCTCAGTGGCTTCATGGTGGCGGAGCAAGTAGATATGTTCCAAAAAGAAAAACAACTATCACTTGGATATAGGTCTGAGATAGAAGAGAATAGCGCAGTGGCGGATGCTATTGTTGAATATGGAGATAAAAGATCAAATACTCTCTTTGCTAGTAATCGTTTGCGATTGGTGAGAGATATGGCAATTCAGTATCGATACTTCCACTATCAGTTGGAGTTTATAGAAGTATTTCGTGAGCGAGGTGGATTTGATGTGGAGGTGGGAAATCCGCCGTGGGTTAATATAGAGATGGACATTACAGGGATCTTATCAGAAAAGAATCCTGAATTGCAAATAAGGAGGGTCTCTGCACCGCAAGTGAAGCTAATGGCTAAGTCAATTCTTAGGAATGATGATATCTTAAAAAATATTTATGATAATGAATCAATATGGGCTATAGCAAATAAAGAGTTTATAGGTGCAGTACAGAATTATCCTTTATTACAAAAACAAAGAAATAATCTATACAAGTGCGTTCTATGTAATTCATTATTGATGTGTAATACTGATGGGTTTGTAGGTTTGATTCATCCTGAAGGTATATACGATGATCCAAATGGGCAAGATTTAAGAGAAGAAGTATATCAAAGACTAATGTTCCATTTCCAATTTAAGAACGAACTGGCTCTTTTTACTGAAGTCCATCATGAAACAATTTATGGTATACATGTTTACTCTGGTTTAAAGAATGAAGTTGATTTCTTGTCCATGAATAACTTATTTCATCCATCGACAATTGAAGGTAGTTTCATCAATGATGGGAAAGGGGAGGTATTAGGTCTAAAAATCAAGGATGAGCTAAAAGAAAAAATGGTATGGAACGTTTTACCTCATAGAGATAGATTGATAAGATCTGTCTCTTATACACATCTGACGCTGCCGACGAAGAGGATAG
>CAJXUU010000296.1 GCA_913061325.1 uncultured Saprospirales bacterium
TCAGATGTGTATAAGAGACAGATTGTTATCCTATATATTGCATTTAATCAGTAGAAGAAAACAGAAAATTGAACAGAACAATGTCTAATCTACTATATGTATTTCTAGGAGGAGGATTAGGTAGTTTATGTAGATATGCAATTGGTCAATACGTAACTACGGACTCATCTTTTCCTATTGGGACTTTTGTAGCCAATATCTTAGCTTGTTTGATATTAGGCGTACTATTAGGATTTCAGTTGAAAGAAAATTTTCAAGATAATTATTCACTCTTATTTATTACAGGATTTTGTGGTGGCTTTAGCACTTTTTCTACTTTTAGTGGAGAATCATTGAAACTGTTTCAAACTAATCAAGCTGGAATAGCATTATTATACATCGGGGTAAGTATCATTTTTGGTCTTTTATCCGTTTATCTGGGGTACAAAGTACAAACTTCTTTATAGATGAGTTTAAGTAGATTTTTTATTCTTTTTGCAATTACACTTTTTGTGGTTTTTGGTTTATTGTATCTACTGAGCCTAACCGATAAGATGGGGTATTATATAGATATATCTTACTATGCTGTACCTGCATTTTCTTTGTTGTCCATTGTAATCTATTTCTTGACTATCTTTTTAGAGAGAAAACCTGAAAAACAGGGGCTTCTGAATATAGTTATAATAAATGTAATGTTGAAGTTTTTTCTCTCAGCTTTAGTAATAGGATTGTACTATGAAATGAAGGAACCAGATGATGGAATTTTCGTTGTGCCTTTTATTGTTGTGTATGTAGCATTTACGATATTCGAAACCTACTTCATGAATGAACAGGCTAGATCCAAATAAGCTATAAAACTTAGAATACAAGATCAATTGATGCAAAATATATCAAAAGAAGAAATCAAATTTTTAGATTCATTTTTATCCGATGAGCTAACAGAAGCAGGGATGAAAAATTTGAATATTCGGTTATTGGATCCTGATTTTAGAGCTTATTATGAGTACAGACTAGATAAGAAATATAATAAACCACACTCTAAAATATTTGCAGATTACTTGCCAATGATTATTATGGTGTCCCTAATGTTAATAGGTATTTACCTTTTTATAAATTCAAAATAAGAAATGGAACTTACACAAGAAATAGTAGAGAAATATATAAAGGAAATTATCCTATCAAGCAGAGAAGCGGGATTAGCTATAATGGAAATATACAACCAAGATGATCTGGGGATCCAAAGTAAATCTGATGAATCTCCATTGACTAAGGCAGATTTGGCAGCTAACAAAATCCTATGTGATACTTTAAGAAGAATATCACCTGAGATTCCTATTATATCAGAAGAAAATGAGACTATAAGCTATATGGATCGCGCTGGATGGGAATATTGCTGGGTTGTTGATCCTTTGGATGGAACTAAAGAATTTATTAAAAGAAATGGAGAATTCACGACTAATGTAGCACTAGTAAAAGGTGACGCAGCAGTAGCGGGTGTTATATTCGCACCAGCTCTTGACGAAATGTATTGGGGAATATATGGAAACGGAGCTTTCTCAGAAATCAATGGCGAAGTTGAGAAAATGCAAGTCAGCACGTACTCTAAATCTGATAAAAATTTAAAATTGGTTTGCTCAAGATCTCATCTCAACGAAGCCACCCAAGCGATAGTAAATGAATATAATAATCCTGAATTAGTAGCTAGTGGAAGTTCTCTTAAGTTTATGAAAATAGCAAAAGGAGATGCTCACGTTTATCCAAGGATGGCTCCGACTATGGAGTGGGACACTTGTGCTGCACAAGCCATATTAGAAGAAGCTGGAGGGTCAGTTTTGCAGGCTGATAGCGGAGAAGCTGTTGTTTATAATAAAGAAAACCTACTCAATCCAAGTTTTATAGCCTTAGCCAATCAAGTGGACTAATTATGAAAGGGGTTAGTGCCGTCATATTGTCCAAAAATGAAGCTGATAGAATCGGTAGGTGTATTATTAGTCTACGTAATATTGTTGATGAAGTGATCGTAGTGGATAGTGGTAGTACGGACGATACGTTAAACATCGCCAAATCTCTAGGTGCTAAGATAATTAGCACTGAATGGAAGGGATATGGGGAGACTAAAAACTTTGGTCACAACCTAGCACAAAATGACTGGATATTATCAGTAGATAGTGATGAATGGTTGTCTGAAAAATTGGCCAATGAAATCAAGGCATTAAAAAAGAATGATAAAATGATCTATTCTCTAAATAGGTCCAATATATATCAGGGAAAAGAGATACAGCATTCGGGATGGTCACCTGATTGGGTGCTTCGGCTATTTAATAGGAAGGATATTTGTTGGAATAGCAATCTAGTCCATGAAAAACTAATTATTTCACATGATTTTACTGTTCAGAAATTAAATGGTAAACTAATGCATGATAGTTATCGATCAATCGAAGATCATAAAGCTAAAACTGATAAATATGCTATGTTAAAAGCTGAATCATGGATTATAAATGGAAGTTGTCCTAGTTTGTTGAAAAGGTATTTTGGTTCTGGCTTTAAGGCGTTCCATTCATATGTGATCAAAGCAGGATTTCTTGATGGGAAAGAAGGATGGATGATCGCCAAAATGAATGCTTATTTGGTGAAAATGCAAGTAGAATATTACGATAAGTTGAAATCTAAAGAACAATGAATATTCTACATATATCCTCGGCAAGAACCTGGAGGGGAGGGGAAAGGCAAGTTCATTTTTTGATAAGTGGACAAGCTGAACCTGAGAATAATGTGTATTTGATGTGCCCTACAAAATCACCTTTACATGGAAAATGTAAAGTCAATATTAAAGAATTTGTACCTTTTAGAAATGGTGCTGTAGGATATCCAATGAATCTCATAGCATTGATTAAAATATGTAGAGAAAAAAAAATCGACATTATTCATGGGCATGATTCTCATTCTCATACTTTGATATGGATGGCATATAAAATGGCCGCACTGGAAGTCCCTTCTGTAGTTACTAGGAGACTTAATAATCTAATTAGAGACAAATCAAAAGCTAAATACAACCATCCTGGAGTCAAGAAGGTTATTTGTATTTCAGAGGCTGTCAAAGAAACAATGTTGCCGCAGATTGATGATGTAAGTAGAATAGTGAAAATAAGTAGTGGAATCGATTTGAGTAATAGGTCTGAGTCTAAAAATTTAGATATAAACAAAGATTTAGTTTTGGGTTATGTTGCTGCATTTACAGAAGAGAAAGATCATCAACTTTTTGCAGAGGTGGCGTTAGACCTTCTTCGAAGAAATATTAAATGTCGGTTTTTATTAGTTGGGGAAGGACCTCTTTTGGAAAAGACTAAAAACTTAGTTACTGAATATGCAGATAAGTTCGATTTTACAGGATTTGTAAATGATGTAGATGCTCAATATAATAGAATGGATATTCTACTCCATACAGCAAAATCAGAAGCTCTCGGAACCTCGATCTTAGATGGTATGAAATTTGGTCTTCCAATAATAGCGAATGATGTGGGCGGAATCAAAGAAATAGTCAGTCATTGTAAGAACGGGTTTCTTGTGAAAGGGAGGAATGTAATACAAATGTCTGATTATGTGATTTCTATCATGGAGAAAAGCGAGTTGTATTATGAGATGTCAGTGAAAAGTTTGGAGATGGTTAAACCTTATGGAAATATATCGATGGTTCAGAAAACAATGGATTTATACAGGGAAGTTCTCAAAATGTAATCTAATTGGCAATTAATATTAAAATTATTTATAATATATACCTTGTTGATAACGTAAATAGTATTCAAGCTTAATAAATGATTAATATGAAATCTATAAAAATAAATATTTTGGATTTTTGGCAGTTGTACTGATTGTTACCTCACAATCTTGCAGCGGTACTAAATCAGTAGTAAGTTCAACACCAGTAAAGATTAATAAATTTGCTTTTGATTTTGTTGAATCCAATAAACTGCAATCAGTACTTGATCTTGCCGCAGCGGAAAATAAACTTGTTTTTTTGGATGTATATACAACTTGGTGTTTATCATGTCAAATGATGGAAAGAGATGTATTCACCAATGAAACAACAGCTGCGATTATCAATAAAGATTTCATAAGCTATAAAGTAGATGCAGAAAAAAGTAATGGTCTTAATGTTGCATTTCAATATGATGTTGCTGAATATCCTACAATATTGTTTTTAGATCCTCAAGGAAACGTATTAGAAAGAGGAGTTGGTGCTCATTATCATACGAAGCTTATCAATTTAGCTGGAAGTGCCTTAGCTAAGGCCAGAGTCTCTGAGTAAGCTTCTTTTGATAGAACGTATTAAAGAACGGTTGATTATTCAAATTTTATATAGTCGATCTCCCATCTAAAAGGGCCATCCGTCTTATTACTCATGATGAAACCCATGCGGATTATATTGGCAAGTTGTTCTTTAGTTAGATTGTAGCCAGTTGATTTTCCCATCTGATATTCTTTCACATCAGCCAACTGAAATTCATATTCTTTCCATTCGCCAGTAGGTGTAAGCATGAACTTATAATTGGGTAAATAGAATCTTTGATGAAGGTCTAATCTAAAGCCAGCGACATGGCCACTTCCTTTTGCTCTTATCTTAACTTTGGAAAATTGGCTTAGATCCATTTTTTGATAACTGCAATCAACTTTAGTAAATCCACCATTGTTTTTAAGTGAAACAGTTCCTTCAAATACAAGTTTGTCCTCTAAAATAATAGCTTTTCCTTGCGATAAACCACCCATAACTCCATCGTTTGTTATGTACCAATCAGATCCGTCTTTATCATTACCAAAATCAATCATTAATGCTTGGGTACCTAGTACCATAATAAGTGCTATTGTTAAAAAGTGATTCATAGTTTAATTATGTATGTTTATAGTGTAAACCATCATTTTGAATTTATGTTTGATTTAGAATTCGGAAACTGTAATTATTAATTTTCTCATCTTAACTTTGTGATAAGAAACAAATCTGTTGGATTTAGGGTTTCTTTATCGGACATATCAATCAAGAAGGAAGTGAATAGATATTTATTGGTTTTAATGGTGGTTTTGGGATTCGGTTTACAAAGTGAAGGTCAAGCTGATGTGATGAAGAAAGATGAAGGTTCATGGAACATACTTTCTATGGTTACCTTCCAAAGAACTTTTGACGAGGAGTTTGGAATTGATGTAGAGAAACCAATGATAAGTCCTCTTATCCAAGCAATGAACGGCAAAGAAATAGTACTAGAAGGTTATATTATACCTCTCACTGGAAAAATCAAACAAAGCCATTTCATGTTGTCTAAGTTTACACAAAATATGTGTTTCTTCTGTGGCAAAGCTGGGCCAGAAACAGCTGCGCAAGTTTTCACAAAGGATGGAAAGAAGATACCATTCACAGATAAAAAGGTGAGAGTAAAAGGAATATTAAGAGTTAATATAACAGACGTGACCAGCTTGTTATATACTATTGAGGACGGAGTGATGATAGATTGATTACATTTGTAAAAGATTAAAAAGAAAAATGAAATATACACTATACATACTATTGACAGTTTTATTCTCATCTATAAATGTGATAGCACAGGATGAAGAGCCACAATCACTAGAAGTTGAAAATACTTGGAAGACCCTCGCTCGTATTACTTATAAAAAAGAGTATGATGAATTAATGGGTTTCAAAATCGACAAGCCAGTATTTGGTGATAAAGTAAAAGCACTTGAAGGAAAAGAAGTGACTATTAAAGGATACATCATTCCAGTAGAAGGCTATAAATCGCATAAAGAATTTATCCTGTCAGCTTTTCCATATAATATGTGTTTTTTCTGTGGAGGCGCTGGTCCAGAAACAGTTATGGAAGTAATGGCCGAAGAACCGGTGAAATATCAAGCCGATGCTATCTATTTGAAAGGTACATTAAAGTTGAATCCAGACGATATCAACAGATTGATGTATTTCTTAGAAGATGCAGTATTGGTAGATGAACCTGAGTAAGGTTACATTGATTTAACTTTCTTTTTCAATTCTAACATCTCATCTCTATATTGAGCTGCACTAATGAAATCTAATTCTTTAGCTGCACGTCTCATCTTGACTTCTGTTGCAGTCAGTAATTTTTCTAATTGTTCTCTATTCATGTAAGCAACTAGAGGATCAGCGGCGATACTTGTTTCTTCCGGTTCGATGTATGCTTTAGATTTTTTGCCTTTTATATCAAGGATTGATTTTCGAGATAATATTGCTTCTCTTGACTGTGACACCGTAGTAGGAGTGATTCCATGTTTAACATTGTGTTCCATTTGGACAGCTCTTCTCCTGTTGGTCTCATCTATCGTTTCTTGCATACTGTTAGTGACTTTATCAGCATAGAAAATAACAAGTCCATTACTGTTCCGGGCTGCTCTACCTGCAGTTTGTGTGAGTGATCTGTTGTTTCTTAGGAATCCTTCTTTATCAGCATCTAATATAGCAACGAGCGATACTTCAGGAAGATCAAGCCCTTCTCTTAATAGATTTACTCCAACCAATACATCAAATACTCCCAATCTAAGATCCCGAATTATTTCTACCCGTTCCATTGTATCAACTTCCGAATGAATATATCTTACTTTGATATTTACTTTTTGAAGATATTTTGTTAACTCCTCTGCCATTCGTTTGGTAAGTGTGGTAAGGAGTACTCTTTCTTCTAATTCTATCCGTTTGTGAATCTCTTCCAGTAAATCATCTATTTGATTGATTGAAGGTCTTACCTCAATTGGCGGATCTAGTAGACCAGTTGGTCGCACGATTTGCTCTACAACTTCACCTTCAGTTTTTTCTAATTCGTAATCTCCAGGTGTTGCACTTACATAAAGAGTCAAAGGTGTAATCGAATCGAATTCATCAAAATTAAGAGGTCGATTATCCATTGCGGATGGAAGACGGAAACCATAATTGACAAGATTCAGCTTTCTAGCTCTATCTCCTCCCCACATACCCCTTACTTGCGGCACAGTAACGTGACTTTCATCAATCATTGTTATAAAATCATCTGGAAAGTAATCAAGTAAACAGAAAGGACGAGTGCCCATTTTTCTACCGTCAAAGAACCTAGAATAATTCTCAATCCCATTACAATAGCCTAATTCTCGAATCATTTCTAGGTCAAAATTGACCCTTTCTTTAATCCGTTGTGCTTCAATAAATCTACCTTCTTTTTGGAAGAAGTCTTCATGTGTTACCAATTCATCTTCGATCATTCTGATCACCGATTGTAATCTGTCTTTGCTGTCTCTTATACACATCTCCGAGCCCACGAGACAGGCAGAAATCTCGTA
>CAJXUU010000297.1 GCA_913061325.1 uncultured Saprospirales bacterium
AATGCTCCATCCGCTTGCGGTGGGGTAGTCAAAATTTAGGATCTTTTTTACTGATATCAATCATTTACATCTGCGTTTACATCATTTTACAATTGATCTGATGATGGGCGTATCCTGCTGCCCTATATTTGGAGGATACAAATCAGAAAAATATACATTATGAGAAAGAATTTACTAATACTCGGCTTATTGATTGGAAGTTTAAGCTTCATGGCTTTTAAGTTTTTGAACTCAAATAAAGTCACAAGCTGTAATCAGGATATAACATCCATCAAATCAAGTCCAAAAATAGAAGGTGACTTTTTTACACTATCTCATATTCTGAATCCAAATGATTTGATATACAAAGTAGAATCAAGATTCTTGCATACGATTTCAAAATCTGATTTGAACAAAGCAAAATCTATTGTTGATTTAGTTCCTAAAAAAGCAACTCAGTCTATAGAATCATATCATTACAGTAGAGTCTCTCTACTAGATGATCATGTTGAAACAGATCGTCGTGCATACGCTGAGAATGAAGTATTGACAGCTCTCCAGATCAATCTATTGCAATCCGTAAATGATTCTGACAATATCTATGTAAGGTCAGATTTCATAAGAAAGGATTCTTATGCTGCAACGTTAGATAATAGCTATTTGACATATTTTGTCAGTGTAGTTCCGGATCAGAAAGCAGAATATCAAGAAGGCCATGAGTCGCTTATTCAATACTTAAGAAAGAGTAGTGAAGAGCAGATTAAAGTCATCACAAAAGATGGACTAAGAGGAGGGAAAGTACGATTTACCATTACAAAGGATGGGATGATAGATAAAGTAAAACTCACATCAACCTCCGGATACGAATCAGTAGATAAGACCCTCGTAGAGATAATTGAAAATATTCCAGGAAACTGGACTCCAGCATCAACTGAGAAAGGCGAAAAAGTAGATCAAGAGTTCGTGTTCTTTTTTGGAGTAATGGGTTGTTGATTCTCTCAAATATGCCCGAGCCATGGTTATATCCCTCTCTGGAGAGGGAATAAGGGAGTGGAATTGCCGCTGAGTTTTTATCTCAACTAAAAGTGTATTATTGATTATATACCATGAAAAGATTTCCATCTAGTGCACTAAGTATTAAGTAAACTACCACATAGAGGCAGGAGTTTTTTGTATAGATGAGGCGAAGGTTCAGGACTTTAGCCGCAGCTAAAGGAGTGGTTCTTCAACGATATATACACAAAAAAGAACTAGTATATGGGGTGGGATATTTAGTTCTTAGTGCACTAGTTATCAGGAAATATGTAATATATTTATGAGAATTGCAATATCCTATAGCTTTATTTGATGTCTTTATTTGATGTCTTTATTTACATATTTGAATTTAGTATTGACCTTTGAGATATATCCATGACAGACCTACGTCTACTTTTTTAGCCTCTTAGAAGATAAATATGGAACTTCTAGCCCGATCTTTGCACTTTTGATATAAGTGGGGGAGTATAGATCCTCAATTAAAAGTAATATATATGTTAGGTAAGCTAAAAAGAGTACTAGGAATAGAAGGTGTCAAAGTTGCAATGTATATCAAGTTGCCTATTGATAAGAAGGAAAAAGTGATAATAGGAAACTTAAAATTTACTACTAAGTCAGAAAGTGTAGTGAAGGGTATAACTATAAAGATCGTAGAAAAGTACTCACGAGGCAGAGGAAAAGACAGACGAATAGACGAATACACGATTGCTCAATTAGAACTAACAGATTCGTTTGTTATATCTCCTGAAGAGATAGTAGAAGTACCTTTTTCTATTATGTACGAGATAGCACTTTCCGAAATGGACAAGATGGCTCATGACAGCATTATCAAAAGACCGTTTATCAGTTTCGCTAAATTTATTAGAAAAGTAAAGTCCGAGTTTTCTTTAGTTGCAGAAGCTGATGTCGATGGAACTACGCTTAACCCATTTGCTAAAGAAATTGTGGAGTTGTAGCTAATCTAGTTTCATGTGATAATATCACCAACAAAAAAGGGTGCTAGGAATTTAGATACGAATGTTTCACCCCCTTCAGCCCCCTCCCGAGGGGGATTAATAGCAAAGCTGGGCACAATTCCCCTCTTTGAAGGGGGTTAGGGGGTGAAACACTTCTCCCCAAAATCTTTCCAGACAAACTATTTCTTCCCCAAAATCTTTCTAAACTGCTTAAGAACGGCATTAATATCCTTAGGAATAGGAAACTCCATATCCATAAGTTTTTCAGTATGCGGATGAGGAAATTTTAATCTTCTACTATGCAAAGGCTGACGAGTAAGAAGTGCTCTTTCATCTTCTCCCTTTTTCATGTTGAACTTTCTTTTCTTTATTTCAGATAGGAAGAATTCCTCACGCTTACCATAAAGATGATCTACAAGTATAGGATGACCTATGTGAGACATGTGTACACGGATCTGATGTAATCGACCAGAAAATATTCTCAATTGTACAAAAGT
This sequence comes from uncultured Saprospirales bacterium, assembly GCA_913061325.1. GTDB lineage: Bacteria > Bacteroidota > Bacteroidia > Chitinophagales > Saprospiraceae > CAJXUU01. The sequence goes on from CAJXUU010000297.1 coordinate 2,468, forward strand.
AAAATTACCAAATTCCTCAATCACTTGATATGCTGTTCTTGAATCTTTTCCTCTTGGATGGACTAGCATTTTACCTCTTGTTGTGGTAGATTCTGATAGTGGCTGATTTACTTCTCCTTCTTTCTCTCGGAAAGTACCATCTACAACTGCAATGTAGTATTTTTCAGGAACCCGATCCATGAACATCTTATTGAGAATTCGGTGTGTTTCTTTATCCTTGGCAAATAAGATCCCGCCACTTGTATTTTTATCAAGACGGTGGACGGTATATAACGCTTCTCTGTCTTCTATCAACATAGCAAACAGATTTGGAATATCTTTTCTAAATCTATCAGGAATCGTCAATAAGCCAGCTGGTTTATTAACAGCTAACATATATTCATCTTCGTAAATGATCTCTAATTTCTTCTTCATTGCTTGCTCAATTTATCAAACGTCTTTTTACCCTTTAGATAGAAATCTAGGACAATAGAAGACGAATAATTAGATCGTTTGGTTGGGCTTCCTATTTTATATTTTTGGACCAGTTCGTTGAGTGATCTTCTCTTCTTCATCAACTTAGGAATCTGTCCAAAAAATGTCCAGTGTGCTCCTATGATAGCCTTGATATGAGTAATTTTACCTTCAGCTAAGAACTTTGCTCCAGCTATTCCATCCAAAACCAGTCGTGCAGGCAATTTCCAAATTAGATTACCACTACTTTCATTTTTAAATAAAGTATAGAGGCTATTTCTAAAGTTGAGATTTACCTTCCTAGGACTGCTATAGTCTAAAGTTCCACCACCCAGATGATAAACGATAGATTGTGGTATAACTTTAATTTTGTAACCACACATTCTTGCTCGGATGCAAAAGTCTATTTCTTCCATATGGGCGAAATAGTCATTGTCGAATCCTCCAAGATTTTTAAAGACTTCCGTTCTCACTACCATAGCAGCTCCACTTGCCCAGTCGATAGACATCTCGTTTTCGTATTGGCCGCTATCTTTCTCAAGATGACCGAATATTCGTCCACGGCAATATGGGTAGCCAAGGCTGTCTAAAAAGCCTCCACTAGCACCAGCGTATTCGAACGAATCTTTTTCTTCAAGGCTGAGTATTTTGGGTTGGCAGATGGCCAATTGTGGATCTTCATCCATTGCTTCTAATATCGGATCTAGCCAATTAGTTTTTACACTTACATCGGAGTTTAGGATGACTGTATACTTGCAGTCTATGTATTCCATACCTCTGTTGTACCCTTCTGCAAAACCGTAGTTTTTAGGCAATTGGATCAATTGGACTTCTGGGTGCCAATCTTGTAAGTATGATATTGATTCATCGTCAGATGCATTATCTATCACAGCAACATTGATAGGATTAGATGAAGAATATAATACTTGTGGAAGATATGATTCGAGGTACTCTTCACCATTCCAGTTAAGTATGGCGATACAGACTTTATCTTGAAATTGAACCTCATATGAAGAAGTCTCAAAAGACTCTAAAGCTGCAATTTTATCTTTTGCTAGCTGACCTTTTAGTTCACTCAATGAATCAAATTTTTGATCTCCTCTTATTCTTGTTAGTACTTCAACCTCTATAGGTTTATTGTATATGTCATCATTAAAATCAAAGATGTTTACTTCTATTTTTTGCTTATGTGTTACACCAGCTATAGATGGCCGAGTGCCGATGTACATCATCCCATTTTTCTTAAGACCTTCGATATCACATGTGACTGCATATACGCCTTCTTTTGGGATGAGTTTATGCTTTTCTTCTACTTCGATATTGGCAGTGGGGTAGCCTATTGTTTTTCCAATCTTGTCACCATGGCTGACAATCCCTGAAATTTTATAATTATGGTTTAGAAATTGATTTGCTTCTTCAATATCACCTTCTTTGATAGCGTTTCTAATTTTTGTTGAACTGATAGTTATATCCTCTAGCTCTTGTTTTTTGATCTGGGCAACTTTGAAGTTATGTTCAGCACTATATGCTTCTATGAGATCGATATTTCCTTCTCTATTAAGACCAAATCTATGATCGTATCCAACAACAATATAGGATGGCCTGAAATTACTCAACAAGAAACGTTCGATATATTCTCTTGGTGGTTGCTGAGAAAACTCAACAGAGAAAGGAACGATGACTAAGTTATTTACTCCGAAACTTTCGATTAAATTTATTTTTTCGTCAAGCGTATTAAGTAAAACTAATGAATTATCTTTAGGATAAATGATCTTTCGAGGGTGAGGATCAAAGGTTATTATAACACTTTCACCATCAATCTCCTTTGCAAGATGATTGATCCTTTTTATAATCTTTTGATGGCCTCGATGTACTCCATCAAAAGATCCTATCGTAATAACAGCATTTTTAAAATTGGGAAGTTCGTTGATATCCCTAAATATTCTCATCTATTTCTTGCACTTGCTAATGTGCAAATGTACTTCATTTGTTTAATTTTAAGGACAATCTTACAAATAGAGATATATTTATTTATAGTCATTCGTTATAGTTGAAAAGTAAAACCCATGTCAAAAATACAAGCATACCAAAAACAGTTTCAATACTATCGTTCTTTGGCAGAGAAAGCCATACTTCAAATATCAGAGAATCAATTATTTATAGCTCCAAGTCCTGAAAGTAATTCTATAGCAGTGATAATGAAACATATGGCTGGAAATATGCTTTCTAGATGGACTAATGTCTTCGAGACGGATGGTGAGAAGTCAGGGAGAAATAGAGATGATGAGTTTATAAATACGTTTTCATCTAAAGTAGAGTTGATTGAGTATTGGAATCAAGGGTGGGAAAAGATAGAAAGTACGCTTGAGGATGTTTCAGATGCTGACTTAGAAAGGATAATTTATATTAGAAATATGGGGTGCACCTTGCATGATGCAATTATTAGACAAGTAAGTCACTACGCTTATCATGTTGGCCAGATAGTATTTACCGCACGATTATTAAAAGTGAAAGGTTTTGAATCTTTATCAATTCCTAAAGGTGAATCAATCAAATATAATGTAGAAAGATTTGCTAGAGAAAAGGAGATCAAACACTTTGTAGATCATGTAAATAATAAATAGAGGTTAGTTTCCGATTCAAAATTAGAGCGTGAAATTTTGATATTGAAGAATTAATAAATATTTGCATATATTTGATTAGTTGAATTATTGCTTTGTTTATTTTTAATAAGCCAAATATATTATGGAAAATGATTTTAAATGGAGAAGATTAAATGGTGGCGCACTTGAGTCAAATCTTAAAGAGTCAGTTACTAATACCATTAAACGAGAACACGAATTAGGTAATAAATTGAAAGTATGTATTGGAACAGATAGTCAAGTAAAAGGCAGTATTATTGAGATTGCTACTGTGATTGTTTTTTTAAGAGAAAAGAGAGGTGGATTTATGTTTATTTCATCAGATTCGCTACAGCAAAAAATGGGAATCAAAGAAAGGATGATTACGGAAGTAGCTCGATCTGTTGCCGTCGCATATTCACTTTGTGATATCTTAGATAAGTTTAATGTAGAGTTAGAAGTACATGCAGATATCAATACTGATCCGGAGTTTCCATCTAACGTTGCATTAAAGGAAGCTATGGGTTATATACTAGGTATGGGCTTCACATTTAAAGCCAAGCCAAATGCCTTTGCCAGTACGAGTTGTGCTGATAAAATGGTTTAATTACAGTTTCTTAGCGCAATAGTGGTTTCTTCTAGACTTATCACTCCATAGTCGTTGCCCCAGGCATGATTTATATAATTAATGATATTAGTTATTTGGACTTCAGTGTATTTTTTACCAGGCATTTCTTGATCGTACATCACATTATTTACAGTGACTTTTCCTGTCTGTCCATTTCTAAGTATGCAAGCTATTTTATTTTGATTGTTTTTAAGATAATCAGAATTGGTGAGTGGCGGTATCAATTTAGCTAGTCCATTGCCATCCTCCATATGACAGTTTTCACAATGAGCTTCGTAAAGCCTTTTGCCTTGCATATAGGTCTCCTGATCACAGCTTGACAAAATGAAGAAGCAAGATACAAGCAATAATAATAGATAAATTAACCTATTTTTTACCTTCATATTCTTTGAGTAATATTTGGATGTCTCTTATCATTTTTGGTGTTTCATCTGGATCCGTTCCTTCAGAGAATGATCTTAAATGACCCGCTTTATCAGTGAGTATCAGTTTACCACTGTGGTTGAATCCACCTGGCGCCTCATCATCTTCGAATCCAATTTGTAGATATTCTGTTGTGAGGTCATAAGTTTCATCTTTGTCACCATGTAGGAACCACCATTTATCAGTGTTTACTTGCAAGTTTGCCGCATATTCCTTAAGTTTTTGTGGTGTATCTCTTTTTGGGTCAAGCGTGAAAGAAACAAATTTCACTTGAGGATTATCTTCAAATTCTGTATAAACTCGCTTCATCTCTCTTGCTACTTTCGGACAAATTGTTGGACATGATCTGAAAAAGAAATCAGAAACATAGACAACATCAGATAGATCTTTATTGGTTACAATGATGCTATCAGTGTTTACGAATGCCCAATCTTTTACCACATGATTCACTTCTTTGTCGTCAATCACCTTTTTGAAACCCAATTTTGGTAATGATGTGGGAGTTTTCTCGTTGCAGCTAAGCATGATTAAACCTATCAAAACTAAATATAGAGATATATTAAACTTCATAGTTACTTATATTTTTCTTTTAAGAGTTTAGCATTTTTCATGCTTTCGAGCATATCCGTTTTTACTTGAGTGATTCGGACCATTTCTTTTTTGAGATATGCTTCTTGAGCTGTTGGTTCGCTAGGCACTTTCCATTCTGC
>CAJXUU010000298.1 GCA_913061325.1 uncultured Saprospirales bacterium
CGGCAGCGTCAGATGTGTATAAGAGACAGGCATTAATTTTCTTCTTTTTTGTTGGATCTGGCTTTTCTGTAGTTAGATTACCATTTTCATCAACATATCTTATTAAATCTTCAAAGCTTACTTTTCCAATTTCTGCTTTTTCTAATTTTCGTTGTTCTCTTTTTTCAGCTTTATCTTGCTTCTTTTTTCTACGTTTTTTTTCTTTTTCACTTTTGTTAAATGTCTGTTGTGACTTTGCCATTGTTGAGTTTTAGATTAAATAATAATTCCTTAATGAGGTATAGAACACTGGCAAACGTAACTGTGGAAAAGCTTACTAGAGGTTGCAATATCAACTCGGAAAATAAAAGTATCAATATATATTGAAATATTGGTATTCTACGATACATAATGAAGCGTTTTTATCGTAAAAGAGTTCCAAAGGAGTGCTTATATTTTATAAATTCTTACCTTTTTCTTCTTCAATCGGGTATTATTGATCTTTTCGATCACTTTATCTATATGTTGACTGTTGACACCAACAAATGCACATTCCTCTTTTAATTCGATAATTCCAAGATCATCGTTTTCGACGCCACCTTGTTTTATAAAAAGACCTGCTATATCTCCTTTTGATATTTTATCTCTCCGACCACCGCTTACAAACACAGTTTGCCATCCAGTAGGCTGGGGTGGGTATTTTTCTGTTATATCCTCTTTTGGGAGTTCAGGTATAAACTCTGGTAAAATTTCATCTGTCCATTTTAATATATATGCAGCTCCTTGATTTGTCATTCTAGCAGTACGTCCATTTCTATGTATGAATTCATGTTTATGATTAGGCAAGTGATAATGGATAATAAAATCTAACGCTGGTATGTCGATTCCTCTTGCAGCCAAATCAGTCGCAATTAATAGTCGGTGAGTTCCATTTCTGAATTTTATTAGCGCACGTTCTCTATCTTGTTGCTCCATTCCACCTTGAAAAATCCCATGCTCAATATTGTTTTCTGAGAGATAGTCACTTACACGCTTAATGCTGTCTTTAAAGTTACAAAAGATAATTCCTGAAGCTTCTCCTAAATGACATAAAGCTTTGTAAAGAGTCGCGAGCTTGTCCTTTTCAGGAGATTCAATTAGTTTTAGTGATAACTGTGCTCCGCCTTTGTCATGAAAGTCAAGCTTTATAGGGTTGTCAAATTTAATAAATCTTGGTATATCTATATTTGTAGTGGCAGATGTTAGAATAGTTTTTTCGAGATGCCTTAGGTCTTCAACAATTTCTTCCATGTCGGCATCAAATCCTATTTCAAGTGATTTGTCAAATTCATCCAAAACCAAAAATCTTATATCTTTCACATCAAAAGATTCCCTTCGGATGTGATCTGCCATTCTTCCTGGAGTTCCTACGATGATAGTAGGTGTATGTGTAAGTTCAATTTTATCTTTTTTAATCGTACGACCTCCATAGACCACATTTGTTTTATAACCTGTACCCATTTGTCTTATCACTTGTTCTATCTGTATTCCGAGCTCTCTAGTTGGGACAATGATCATGGCTTGTACCCCTTCAAGCTCATCATCTATCAATTCGAAAATGGGCATTAAAAAAGCAAGCGTCTTTCCTGTACCTGTGGGAGAACTAATCATGATTTCACTATTTTGAAGTATAGCTTTTTCTACGGCTATTTGCATCTCATTTTGGGCTTCAATGCCAAGCTTCGATAGTAATTCCTTTTTAGTCTTATTTGATTTCACCATGGTGCAAAGTTACCCTCCTAAGTGGTAATTTCGATTTATTTTAAGGTTTTTACGCATAGGAGGCAACCATTTATAAATCTTCGAGGTATAGGGGAAGTATACAAGCTGATCTACAAATTAAATGATGGTTTTTAAACCCAGTAAGACGAACTCATTGAGATGAGCCATTTTAGATCTTGTAAATCAAGAGTATATCCAATAATCCCGGTGTAACAGATATGTGCTGTTGATTTTTTATGGTTTCACTAGCCTTTATAATAGACTTATCAAGTAAAAATAGATTACCTGCAGGAAAGGGCCATAAATGGTCTTGTCATTGCACTTTTAATATTATAGTTCTAATTTTTAAAACAATCAAAAATGAAAAAAACTTTACATCTACAATTTCATCTGTCACGATTATTCTTCCAAATATTATTATCAATATTTGTTTTTTTAGTTTCATTTTCAAATTTATCATCAGCACAGTGTGACGGTGGAGAATTAGAAGGTGGGCCATTTGAATTTTGCGTCGATGATGAAGCCGATATGGTGTCGGGTATTACTATTATCAACAACACAGATACGATAAATAATGCTTGGGTAATCACGGATCCAACAGGGAGTATATTAGGATTGCCACCGATGCCAGGAGTTGTCGACTTTAATGCAGCTGGTGCTGGTGTATGCTCAATTTGGAATATCGCATATGAAGATGGTTTAGAAGGTTTAGCCATGGGAAATAATGTTGCTGACTTAGTTGGGTGTCACGGTTTTTCTAATTCAATAACTGTAACAAGAACTGAAATAAATGGAGGTACATTAGAAGGCGGTCCATTTGTATTTTGTGTAGATGGAACTCCAGATATGGTTTCTGGAATAACGTTGAGTGGAAATGGTGGAGCAAATAATATATGGGTAATTACCGATCCAAATGGAAATATATTAGGCCTTCCTTCGTTGCCAGGTGTTGTTGATTTTGATGCGGCTGGACCTGGAGTTTGCCTTATTTGGAATATCAGCTATCAAGATAGTTTGGGTGGTTTAGCAATGGGCAACAATGTTTCTAATTTAGAAGGATGTTATGGATTATCAAATTCCGTAACCGTAACAAGATTAGCTACCAATGGTGGTACATTAGAAGGTGGACCGTTTGAGTTTTGTGTAGACGGAACACCAGATATGGTTTCTGATATCACAATCTTAGGAAATGAAGGTAGTCTTAACCAATGGGTAGTTACAGATGCTGAAGGCATGATATTAGGCCTACCACCAATGCCAGGAGTGGTTGATTTTGATGGGGCAGGAGCTGGAGTTTGTCTGATTTGGAATGTGAGTTATGAAGAAGGCTTATTAGGATTAGAAGGTGGTCTTAATATTAAGGATTTAGAAGGCTGTTATGGCGTATCTAATGCAATAACTGTAGTTAGAACAAGCGGCGGAGCTGCATGTGATGAGGCTTGTCTAGCCTCTGGTGGAGTTTTAGAGGGTGGACCTTTCGAATTTTGCGTAGATGGAACACCAGATATGGTTACTGGAATCACATTGAACGGAAATGAAGGAACAAATAGCGCATGGGTAATTACTGACCCTGCAGGAAATATATTAGGTCTTCCACCCATGCCAGGAGTTGTTGATTTTGATGCAGCAGGAGCTGGTGTTTGTCTGATTTGGAATGTTAGTTATGAAGATGGTTTAACAGGTTTAGCTGCTGAGGGGAATATATTCACAGGATTAGTTGGGTGTTACAGTATTTCAAATACCATCACAGTGACAAGAACAGAAGTTAACGGAGGAACATTAGAAGGCGGACCATTTGACTTTTGTGTTGATGGAGTGGCTGATAATGTCTCTGGTCTCACTTTAGATGGTGCAGATGGTGATAACAATGCATGGGTAGTAACAGATACTTCGGGAAATATATTAGGATTACCACCAATGCCAGGAGTTGTTAATTTTGATGAAGCTGGAGCAGGTATTTGCTTGATATGGAACATCAGTTATCAAGATGGATTGGATGGTTTAGCCGGAGGAAATAATGTCTCTGATCTCATTGGTTGTTATGGTTTTTCTAATTCAATAACGGTAACCAGAACTGTAGTAAATGGGGGAGTTCTAGAAGGTGGACCATTCGAATTTTGTATTGATGGAGAAGCTGACATGGTCTCTGGTGTTACATTGACCGGAAATGATCAAGCAAATAATGGATGGGTAGTAACAGATACTTTAGGAAACATTCTTGGATTGCCACCTATGCCAGGAGCAGTTAATTTTGATGAAGCTGGGCCGGGAATCTGTCTTATATGGAATATAAGTTACGAAGATGGTTTATCAGGACTTGAAGGAGGAAATAATGTAGCTAATCTTGAAGGATGTTTTGGATTTTCAAATCCGATCACTGTCACAAGAAAATCATCAAATGGAGGAACACTAGAAGGTGGACCATTCGAATTTTGTATTGACGATGAAGCAGATAATGTGTCAGGGGTTACACTTACAGAAAATGAAGGAGACGAAAGTGCGTGGGTAGTGACAGATACATTAGGAAATATACTTGGATTGCCACCAATGCCAGGAGCTGTTGACTTTAACGAAGCAGGGCCAGGAGTCTGCTTAATATGGAATATAAGTTATAGCGAAGGACTCGAAGGCCTAATACTAGGTAATAACGTGTCGCAGCTTTCAGGTTGTTTTGATTTTTCTAATCCAGTTACAGTTATAAGAAAACAACCAATAGGTGGTGAATTAATTGGTCAACTGGAATATGAATTTTGTATTGATGAGGAACCTGATTTTATTGGAGAATTAGAAGTAGTGGGTAACTCAGGTGATAATGGACAATGGATAGTTTTGGACGGCTTGACTGGACAAATTCTAGGATTGTCTAATTCTCCACAAGATGTAGATTTCAACCAAGCTGAGCCGGGGTTTTGTGTAATGGGTTTTGTAAGCTATTCAGATGGTCTTGTTGGCTTAGAAGTTGGCCAATCTGCATTCGGTATTGCTGGTTGTTTCGAAGGCAGTATAGAAGCTGTAGAGATTACCAGAGTAAGTGAAGGAGATGTATGTACGACTAGTACAGATGAAAATGAATTGTTTAATAACCTTATTGTTTATCCAAATCCAGCTTCTAGTGTTATCTATATGGAAATTGAAACATTTGAGAACACAAATTATATAGATTGGGCACTTATTGATGGCTTAGGTAGACAATTAAAAGCTTCAAATAATGTAAGTTCTAGTAATGGTGTAACAATAGATGTTAGTGATATACAGTCGGGAATATATTATATTAAAGTAGGAATAGAAGATAGATATGTATTAAGAAAAGTGTCTATTTTAAAATAGTAAATTAATTTTTTAGTTTGTATGATACTGGGCTGTGAAAACAGCTCAGTATTTTTTTTGTTTTGAAACTATATATATCGGCGTTTTCTGTTCACCCAATATGGATAAGAAAATTACCTTTGATCTAGAAAAAATGAATGTGTTTATCAATTATAATAAATAGCTTAGATCACGATGAATATAGACCAGCTTAAAGCAAAGTATATACCTAAAATTATTGGCGGTGGATTAAATACCATCGGGTTAATTGCTCCTCAAAAAGCGGTTTCCATTGCACTTAATATCTTCCGCACACCTCGTAAGGGCAGGGTAGAATCTTATCAAAAGAAATTCTTGAAAAAATTTGATTCTGTAGAGTTGTCTTATGATAATATGCCTGTTGCAACATATGATAATGGTAAGTCTGGACGTAAAATCCTACTTTGTCATGGTTGGGAATCAAATTCATACCGATGGAGAAAACTGTACAGAGTATTGAGTAAGTCAGATCACAATGTGATATTGATCGATGCTCCAGCTCATGGAGGAAGTGGAAGTGATAAATTTGATGGCAAAATTTATGCTGGTTTTATAAGTGCTGCATTAGATCATTATAAGCCTGAGGTAATAATTGGGCATAGCGTTGGTGCGTATTCAGCAATTTTTGCAATGTCAGAATACCAACCATCTTCTGTTCAGAAAGTAGTCATTTTAGCGTCTGCAGATAAATTTACAGATATCAGCGAGAGATATTTTAATATGATTGGTTTGAGTGCAAGACTTAGGGAAAAATACTTTAAAAATGTTGAGAGCATATTTGGTTTTCCTGCACAATACTATAATGCTGCTGATTTTGCTAAGAATATTGAAGTAGAGGGAATCATTATTCATGATAGAGAAGATACAGTAAATCTTTTTTATGAGGCAGAAGCAATTCACAGTTCATGGCCCAGTTCAAAACTTATTTCAACTTCAGGATTTGGACATAGTCTTCAAGATGAAAGTGTCTACAAGCTAGTAATGGATTACGTTTCATAGACAATTTTTTTTCGGACTTCTCTCTGAAATCAAAGAGGTAATTCATACTTTTTATATTCTATATCTAAATTAGCTTGGATAATTAATTTCTATTCTTACTTTTGCGGTCTGTGAGGGCTATACGGTCAGCTCCTACTGAACTCCCCCAGGTCAGAAATGAAGCAAGGGTAGGTGGTTGAAGCGACTTGGTATAGTCCCTCACTTCTTTTTTATCTGCAAGTCTCCATGTTCAGATATTAGAAGTTCATGGAATGAGAGTGATTTAATAATTGTGATTGGATAATGCACCATGACCTTTTTTTCTCATTCGAGATTTAAGAGATTATAATCTGACTAATTATATATCAAAGGCCTTCTTCTAATTATTGAAAATATATCTTCTTATGAAATTTTTCGTTGATACAGCAAATTTAGAACAAATAGCAGAAGCTAAAGCTTTTGGTATTCTTGACGGTGTGACTACTAATCCATCTTTGATGGCTAAAGAAGGAATAACTGGCGAAGCAAATGTTCATGCACATTATGCAGCTATTTGTAACCTTATTGATGGTGATGTTAGTGCGGAAGTTATATCTACAGATTTTGAAGGTATGATCGAAGAAGGACAAAAGTTAGCTAAAATCGCACCGAATATCGTTGTGAAAGTTCCTATGATCAAAGATGGGATCAAAGCAATAAGCTGGTTTACTGAGCATGGAATCAGAACAAATTGTACACTTGTATTCTCAGCTGGTCAGGCAATATTAGCAGCAAAAGCTGGAGCTACCTATCTATCACCATTTATTGGTAGAATAGATGATATCACATGGGACGGAATGAGTCTTATCCAAGACATAGCTGAGATATATGCTATCCAAGGATATGACACAGAGATATTAGCGGCATCTGTTAGATCTCCTCTTCACATTGTACAAGCTGCCAGAAATGGAGCGGATGTTATTACATGTCCATTAAGCGCTATGTTGGGATTATTAAAACACCCATTAACAGATATAGGATTAGCTAAGTTTTTAGCAGATCACCAAAAAGCAAACGGATAATCATTTGGTTATCTTTAAAGATTTATAACACCGTGAGTTTATAAAAAGCTATCAGGGGAAGGTAAATAGATTACACCTGTCTCTTATACACATCTGACGCTGCCGACGAAGAGGATAGTG
>CAJXUU010000299.1 GCA_913061325.1 uncultured Saprospirales bacterium
TTCAATAAATCTTCAATTTGAATTTCGTCATGAATATTTTGTCGAATAAAATTGATGATAGCAGCAAAGAGAGTATTATTGGTATTGAACTCGGCATCTTTTTTTAGCATACTAATATTTTGCATCTTTAAGACACATAGTACCAATTCCTTTAGCAGTAAGTTTATATGTATTTCTTTGAACGGATCATTAGAGGCAGATAATCTGATGATCTTTTTGTGAACATTTACTAAGTCCTCATTATTGTACATTAAAATAGGATAGTCCAAAATTCGCCAACTTTTAATAAATTTCCCTTCATCTAGCATTTCATTAAACTCGTGGACTTGTTTTTTTACATGAGAATCGTCTATTGTTAAAGCAGTACATTGGGTGGGCTTGTCAAAGCTAGCTTCAGGAAAATCAATATTTAACTTGGAATACGAAGGAGCGATTATTGTATTGCCAGGCAGATATTCTCTATTTATTAAGTCTGAAAATCGGACTTGTTTTGTTCCTTTTAACATTGAGGTGACGGTAAAGCCGTCAAAACTAAGAGGAAGGTCTATTAACTCTTTCCTAGTTTCATATGTGTTCAATTCACAAGTATTAAAATTAAAAGTACGCCTTTGCTCTACTAGGGTTGTGACTTGATCTAATGGAGTCAAGGGAATATTATTTAATCTTTTCATAATCCGAGTATATTACTTTGTACACAAAATACAAATGAATTGGGAAGATTGTGCTGTTTATTGGCAAAAATGTGATGTAGATAGTTGAGGAGATAAGCTAATTTTATATTCTTTCAGCCACTAATTTTTTAAAATTTAAATGAAGTAAAATGAATAGTACCGAAACAGCAATTGTATTAATAGAATTTCAAAATGATTTCACCTCAGAAGGTGGCATCTTTCATCATGGAGTAGAAGAAGTAATGAAGGAAACAGATATGTTATCTAATACCGTCAATCTTGTTAATCAAGCCAGAAAAGCTGGAGTACAGGTGATCCACGTTCCAATTTCTTTTGCTGAAAACTATAGTGAACTAACACAAACACCCTATGGTATTTTGAAAGGAATTGTGGATAATAAAGCTTTTAAAAAATCAACATGGGGCGTCAAAATCATAGATGAGCTTACCCCTCTTAAAGAAGATGTCATCATTGAGGGAAAACGCGGGCTTTGCGGTTTTCATAGTACTAATTTAGGGTTTATTCTAAGAAGTAGAGGTATTATAAATATTGCTATCGGTGGTTTCTTAACTAACTGTTGTGTAGAGTCAACAATGCGAACGGCTTATGAAAATGGATATAATGTAGTCACACTTACGGACTGTTGTGCTAGCCTGAGTATTGAAGAACATAATAATGCAATTGAAAAGGATTTCCCTATGTTTAGTCAGCCTATGAAAAGTCAGGATTTCATAAATGTCGTTAACGGAAAAGAAGATTTAGTTTTGGAAGGGAAAGGTTATGATTAACTTAATGTTTAAGACGTTAAAAAGGAGAGAATGTGTAATCATTCTCTCCTTTTATTTTAAATAGTTTTTTTAATATCTATGTTTTTAAATGAAGAATTCATCGATGAATAAAACAGTTTTAGATAGGATTGCTGCAGAATTGGATGGGGAGTTTTATCATAGTGATATGATGAAAGTCATCTATGCTACAGATGCATCTGTGTACAGAGAATTACCTCTCGGAGTTGCTATTCCAAAAAATAATTCTGATTTAAAAAAACTTATCCATTTTGCCAATAAGTATAAAGCCCCCCTAATTCCTCGTGGTGCAGGAACTTCTCTGGCTGGCCAGGTGGTAGGAAATGGAATTGTAGTAGATCTTTCTAAGAAATTCAATCAAATTATAGAATTCAATCAGCAAGAAAAATGGATTAAAGTACAGCCAGGTGTTATTCGAGATGAGTTAAACGCATACCTAGAACCATACGGCTTGTTTTTTAGCCCTATAACATCAACAGCGAATCGAGCAACTATAGGAGGTATGGTAGGTAATAACTCATCTGGTACCACTTCCATAGTTTATGGTTCAACAAGAGATCATGTACTTGAACTAAAAGCACTCTTGTCTGATGGGTCAGAAGCCACGTTTAAAAAATTAGATAAGACTTCTTTTTTACAAAAAACAACATTAAAATCACTTGAAGGAGAGGTCTACAAGCATATTTATGCAGAGCTACTAGAGCCAAAAAATCAAGAGAATATTAGAAAACATTTCCCTAAAAGTAGTATCCACAGAAGGAATACGGGTTATGCGATAGATTATCTTTTAGAAACGGAACAATTCTCAGATAAAACAACTGAATTTGATTTTTGTAAACTCCTATGTGGTTCAGAAGGCACCTTGGCTTTTACGACAGAGGTAAAGTTACATCTTGATTTAATGCAAAAACCGATAGACGTAATAGTTGCGGTTCATTTTGATAATATATATGAAAGTCTCAAAGCTACTCAAGTAGCCATGCAACATCACCCCACACAATGTGAATTGATAGATAAAATTATCCTTGACTGTACTAAAGAAAATATCAAATACCGAAAAAATAGATGGTTTATAGAAGGTGATCCTGCTGGACTTTTGATGGTAGAGTTCAGAGACGATACTTTAGAAGGAGCAATGCAACAGGCGGAACAAATGATTGATGATTTAAAAGGAAAAAAAATGGGCTATGCTTTTCCTATTATTTTGCCTGAGCACACTAAAAAGCTCAGAGATTTGCGTAAAGCAGGTTTAGGACTGTTGGCAAATATTCCAGGAGATAAAAAAGCAGTCGCTTGTATAGAGGATACTGCCGTAGCACTAGATGATCTGGCTGATTATATAGAAGAGGTTGGTCGCATGTTGACTGATTTCAATCAGGAACAAGTTATCTATGCACATGCGGGGGCTGGAGAACTGCACATAAGACCTATATTGAATTTAAAAAAATCAGAAGATGTTGAATATTTTTACCAAATAAGTAAGGCTTCTGCAGAATTAGTCAAGAAATATGAGGGTTCTTTAAGTGGTGAACACGGAGATGGGCGATTGCGAGGAGCCTTCATTCCAATGATGGTGGGTAGTGAAAATTATGAGTTATTTAAAAGGATAAAATCGGTTTGGGATCCTAAAAATATTTTTAATCCAAATAAGATCGTAGATACTCCCGCTATGAATACATCTCTCCGCTATGAACCTGACATAACAGTCAAGGAGATTAAAAGCGTTTTTAACTTTTCTGATACAGGAGGTATATTAAGGGCAACGGAAAAGTGTAATGGTTCAGGAGATTGTCGGAAGCTACCGTTATCCGGAGGTACCATGTGTCCGAGCTATCAAGCAACTCGAAATGAAAAAGACTCAACTAGAGCTCGTGCTAATACACTAAGAGAATTTCTAACAAAAAGTGAAAAACAAAATCCGTTTGATCACAAAGAAATTAAAGCGGTAATGGACTTGTGTTTATCTTGTAAAGGATGTACTTCTGAGTGCCCTTCGAATGTTGACATGTCTACTTTAAAAGCTGAATTTCTACATCAGTACTATAAAACGAATGGAGTACCATTGAGGGCAAGGGCTTTTGCTTACATCAATGAGTTTAATAAACTAGGTGGAATCGCACCAGGGGTTTATAATTTTTTTCTAACAAATCCTTTACTCTCCGCTCTTGCAAAAAAGTTGCTAGGAATAGCACCCAAAAGGTCCATCCCTACTATTCATAAATTTAGCTTGCGGAAATGGTATCAAAAAAACTATAAAAATACAGACGGTAAAAATGGAACCGTTTATCTGTTTTGTGATGAGTTTACCAACTGGAACGATACAGAGATAGGTATAAAAAGTATTCAATTACTACAGTCTTTGAAATATAATGTCACATTAATAGAACATCCTGAAAGTGGTAGGGCTGCTATTTCCAAAGGTTTATTGCTCTGGGCAAAAAAAATGGCTAATTCAAACGTTCGTATTTTTAAGGATCTTATCAATGAAGACACTCCCTTGTTGGGCATTGAACCTTCTGCTATTTTAAGTTTCCGAGATGAATACCCTAAGTTAGTTGATAAACCTAATATAGAAGCCGCAAAAAATATTAGCAAAAACACCTTTATGATTGAGGAATTTTTAGCTCGTGAGGCTAAGAAAGGAAAAATTAATTCAGAGGATTTCTCAAAGGAGCAGAAACAAATTTTATTGCACGGACATTGCCACCAGAAATCACTCGGAAATATTGAAGATACTATCAGTATATTATCTTTGCCTGAGCATCATCATGTATCTCTAATCCCCTCGGGTTGTTGTGGTATGGCAGGCTCCTTTGGTTACGAAAAAGAACACTTTGACATTAGTCAGCAAGTAGGAAATTTAGTATTGTTTCCTGCGGTCAATAAATCTTCTATAGATACGATTATCGTTGCTTCAGGCACAAGTTGTAGGCATCAAATTTTAGATGCTACCCATAGGAAAGCATTACATCCCATTGAATTATTATGGTCTGTACTTAATGAAATAGTACAATAGCGTTCGGGACAACTAGTTTTTTGCTTGTCGAGAACCGTCATAGCGATAAGATGAGGAACGACGAAGGAGTTCTTCATTCTTCATCGCATGTTATGTCTCGTACTTTTTGAGTTTGTTTTGAAATCGAAGCATTGTGTTGTCTATATCCCTCGCTCCATATTTTTTCGCCTTTAAAAGCTCCTCATAAGCTAATTTGTTTTTGCCTTGGTTCATGTAGATAAGCCCCCTTGTTCTGTAAGCATCTGCAAAGTCCTTTTTTAATTCAATTGACCTGCTTATATGGAACAATGCCTTTCTACTTAAGTTAAGCATAAAATAGTTTATTCCAATATTATGATTAACTCTAAAGTTGTCGTTAAAGTGTTTAATTACTTTTAAGTGGAGATAAAGTCCACGGAAGTAGTTCTTGTTTTTCATATAACTAAATGCCAAGCCAGCTTTTATTCCCTTGGTTTGCAGTTTTTCCTTAAGCGCCATTTTAAAATCTTTTATTGCTGATTTTTGATCGTTTATTTCTTGATAAGCGACTGCTCTTGGTAGATATGCATAATATGCTTTGTGGTCACGTGAAATAATATTAGTTGAGGTTTTTATTGCTCCTTCATAGTCTTTCACATGTAGGAAATTACAACTTTGAATAAAATCAATCATGTTTAATTCTAAATCAGTCGCTTCGTTGCTTGAGATTTTGCCAATTATTTGGTTTGATTGCTGTGGATTTTTGCTTGAAGAGTAGAAAAGGGCCTTAGCTATAAGCAAAATATTTAAATCTGGTAAAATGTTTAACACCAAAGATATTTCCTCAATAGCTTTTTGATTGTCATTATTATTCCAGAAATCAAAGGCACCATTTACCTTTTGGCTATAGAAAGCCTTAACCTCATTCTTTAGTTGAGATTGTTTTATGGCTTGGTTTGTCAGGTGTAATATTATTTTATTGTCAATCAGCAATTCTTAAATTTTATGAGACATAACGGATTCGGGATATTATGTCGTCTCTTTCCCGTAGGGAGAGCGACTCATATCAGGGCGTAGCCCGAATCCGATATGAAGCATCGACCGCAGGGAGATGCTTCATATCGGCTCAGTGACATGCGGCGTGCTGACGAAGGAAGCATGATCGTCATGTCACATGTTACCTATCGTATTCTTTCTTTTAGCATTTACTGAATGTCCAAGTTATACTTTGTAATTCTAAATCACCTAGTGAATTACTTAGAAAATAGTACAAAGACCCTGATCGAGTATCAGCTTCACTAAAAATGAGTTCAGGAATACCATCTCCGTTCAAATCAGCTGAGAATTCTACTTTATAACCCACTTCCCCATATTGAAGTATAGCCTTAGATAAATTCTGTTCATGGTATGTTCTACTTCCTCCATCAATTTCAGTTCTTAGAAAATAAATTTCCTCTTTTACTCTGTCAAGATAACCGCCCTTTAAAGCCACTATTCCTGTACATACAATATCAAATTGATTTTGATTTATTCTGGCAAGCGGAATTTTTGAATTTATCCCTAAATATTCATCTCCTCTATTAAATATTTTGCCTTGAATTTTTCCAACTACTAATTTTGTTGCTGAACATACATAGTATTGAAATTTTGAAGAGTCAGATGTAATGTAACTGTATCCATCTAGCGATGTTTCAATTCTTGGAATTACCGAGTCCATGTACAATTCTCCTTTGTCACTATGAATTCCATACCAGAAACCACTTTGAATTTTCGAACAATCTTGATTCCTCCTATATACTGCATTCTCATTGCGAACATAGTCTCCATATACATATCCAGTTTTACCAGATGAGTCTCTAATTACTTTTAACCATTTATCTTGAAAACCCTGAAAGAAGTTATTGACAGTATTCTCAGACTTAATCACCTCAACAAGCGTAAGGCTCTCACCTTTAACTAACTTATCAATAACTTTAGAGCTAACATCTCCATTTTCTCGAAAATTCAAGTCTTCTGCAACCACTATCAAGGTAGAATTCATCTGCTTAATGATTTCTTGACTCGATACTTCAAGTACTCGAATAATAATGATTATAGCTATGATTGTTTTTTTCATCTTTTATGATAGGTAACGTCCCAGTGACATGCGGCGTGCTGACGAAGGAAGCATGATCGTCATGTCACATGTTATATGGTTTTTCTTTCTTTTTTCTGTTTAAACACCATCAGTAGTTTCAATGATTACGTATTCACCGTATTTCACTATTTCCAATTGTCTACTGCTTATGCCATCCGATTCTTTTAATCTGATTCTATTATCATTTATTTCCCAATCTTGCTTTCCGTATGAATAATCTATCATATTGGGCTTGATGAATAATATTGCTTCTTCAAATGTAAAGTCTGGAATCATAAATACCTCTTTTCCCCATTCCATACCTTGTCCATTCTCATTAATCACCCCATTTAAGTGCATGGACCTTGTATAAGTTTCATAATCTTGAACTGATATTGTGTCGTGACTAATGCAAAGTTCTGAGTTTAGAAGTTCTTTAAAATTATAGTGAGATAAATAAACATCGAAAACATATCCAATTTTATCCGCAAATTTGATTTTAATCCATTTCCCAGTTAATATAGATTTCCATTTAATATTATCATCACCTAATCTAATGTCGCCGCTTTTGTCAAATTTAGTCTCAAGAGTTTGAATTAAACTTCCCCTGTCTCTTATACACATCTCCGAGCCCACGAGACAGGCAGAAATCTCGT
>CAJXUU010000300.1 GCA_913061325.1 uncultured Saprospirales bacterium
CGAGATTTCTGCCTGTCTCGTGGGCTCGGAGATGTGTATAAGAGACAGATGTGAGGTTGTGCACATATATCAAAACTGGATTATCAACTAGGGAAATAGCTAGTATAATGAATGTTTTATCATCAAGCATTAATGTTAGTCGATCTAGACTGAGAAAAAAATTAAAACTCAATGCTAAAGATGATTTGTATTCGTTTTTAGATTCTCTCTAGTAATTACTTATATTACATATTGGGGATAGTGAAGATGCTGATTTTAGTCAACTCTTCTTGGTGGGTTTTCTAAAAATGCTTCCAATGCCTCCTCTGGTTCATCCACCAATCTCAACATCTCACCATATTCCTTTCCTTCAGACAACTGCTGAATCGTCTTATACAGATTAGTATCCTCCGCATATCTTTTTTTACCCATAAATATCATTGGACTCACATAATCAAAAGTGATATAATGATTCTGCGCTGCATCCATAAATATCTCTTGTGTAGTTCCAGCACTACCAGGAGCGAATAGGATTCCGTGGATGGCGATAGCCAGTAATGTATCCTCTCTTATACTGTTAGAAAAGTATTTAGCAATATGACTCGCAAATACATTGCTCGGTTCGTGTCCATAAAACCAAGTAGGAATGGCTAAAGAATCTTTTCCTTTTGGATATTTTTCGAGAACAGACATTGCTTTCTCATGATAATCTTTAGAAGTGTAGAATGGAGAATCAGACATCATGGAAATAGCATCTAATAATTCGGATGTAGAATAATTACCCATGTATGCACCTAGATTCGCAGCCTCCATTGTTCCTGGGCCACCACCAGAGACAACGAGATATTCTTTTTGACTGAGGAGTTGAGCAGTCTGTGCTACTTTAGTATAGAACTCATCAGTACGCAGTGTACCATGTCCGCCCATGATACCAATGGCTTTTATTTTGTAGTTGCCAGCTTTGTCGGGATTTAGATAATCTCTTAGTGCATCATCGATACTATGGTCATGCATGCTTTGGTAAAGAGATTCCATCATCGATGGTGTGTACTTCGTTTTTGAGAAGTGCTCGTATATTTCTAAATCAGTAGACTTACCCAAACTCGTCTCTCTATATAATTCCTGCCAAGTATAAAGATGTGACCGATATGGTTTGAATGCCAATCCTTTTGGCTTAGGGAATATCAATCCTCCATTTTGGATTATTTGTGCCTGATCATTTGCTGAAAGAGTGCATCCAAGAAATACAGCATTCTCAATATCTACAGCATTCCAGTAGATTTCTAAGGAAGTGAAATCTATATTTTGAATCGTAGCATTATCAAGAAGGTGCCCACTTTTTAAGAATTCTTGTTGTGAATGGATCTCTTTTACAGTGAATTGAGGATTTATTTTCTTCATTAATCAGTAAGCCTTAGACGTATTAAAATATTTATATATCACAATCGATAAATGTAAAGTGTTGGATTTCTGATGATTGTTGGTTCTTAGAAGGGTGCAAATATATATTAATCCTTGAATTATGTACATCGTTTTTGGCACAGTTGGCAGAAAAGTTGATATGTATACAGTGTTTAGCAAATGCAACGTGGTATCACCCAATACCATGATTACGATAAACCTATCCCTTGAACGCGTGGCGCTGACCACTCAATCGTTTTTGTTGGTGTCCCTTTTTTATTTTAGAAAATACATATGTATCTGCGATAATATTAAATGCTAAGTATTAAAAAGATTTGAAGGAAGTAAAAAGATAGCTGTTGATGTCAATTTAGTATGATAAACTTCCTTGACCTTCTGAATTATCAGTCATAGATTTTTCTTCAGTACTAATCAATCGACCTACCGTTGCTAACCAAGTTGCCTTCAGTATAGATAACGGCATAAGAATTAAAAGAATTAACCCAATTGAAAAATAAATTTTACTTGACATGATGTAGAAATTATGGTTTATTAATAACACAAATATCATGTGAGAAGCTAAATTATAGATGTTTACAAGTATAATAGATTGTTATGAATTTGATGGAACTAGTAATGTGTAGATAACATTGCTATATAATTACAATAAAGCTATCTTTGCAATCCGAAAAAATAAATAATTGAACATTTAGCTAAAGAAATTTAGAATATACAATCCATGAAAGTTTTACAAGAAATACAGTCTTCAATAGTAAGTGGTTTAGCCAGTATTTATAATCATTCTGAAAATTCAGAATCGATTTTGATAAGCCAAACGAGGAAGGAATTCCAAGGTGATTATACTGTTGTTGTATTTCCATTTGTCAAAGCACTCAAGAGCAACCCTGTTGAGTTAGGTAACAAGCTAGGGGAATATGTAGTTAAAAATCTTTCTTCAGTGGAGAGTTTTAATGTAGTAAAGGGATTTTTAAATTTCAGTTTGACAAACGAGTATTGGAAAGGTCAATTAATAGAAGTCGGTGGACAAGAAAACTTTGGAACACACCCAAGAAACGGTAAAAAAGTATTGGTAGAATTCTCTTCCCCTAATACAAATAAGCCACTTCATCTTGGTCATATCAGAAACATACTACTCGGATGGTCTTGTAGTCAGATTTTAGATGCGGCAGGATATGACGTGATAAAGACTCAGATTATAAATGACCGTGGGATTGCAGTATGCAAAAGTATGCTTGCTTGGCAGAAGTTTGGGAATGGAGAAACTCCTGAATCTACTGAAACTAAGGGAGATCATTTTGTAGGCAAATATTATGTTCTCTTTGAACAGAAATTTAAAGCTGAATATGCAGAATGGCAAACATCTGAAAAAGGTCAAGAAGTATTAACTGACCTGAATAATGGAGAACAATCTGAGGAGGACTTCTTTGTGAAATACAAGAATACATACTTCAATGACTATTCTATCCTTGGAAATGAAGCTAAGGATATGTTGCTCTCATGGGAAGCAAAAGATGAATCAATCCGAAACTTATGGATGATGATGAATTCATGGGTTTATGATGGATTCAACGAAACATACAAAAACATTGGTGTTGAATTTGATAAGTTGTACTATGAGTCTGATACATATCTTTTAGGAAAGAAAACTGTCGACGAAGGATTGGAGAGAGAGGTGTTCTACCGTGAAGATGATGGATCAGTATGGATTGACCTTGAAGATGCGGGTATGGACAAAAAGATCGTCCTTCGTAGTGATGGAACAGCTGTCTATATGACGCAAGATATCGGAACAGCAATGGTTAGAAATGCTGATTTTGGGGTTGAGAAGATGGTCTATGTTGTAGGTAATGAGCAAGATTATCACTTTAAAGTTTTATTCGAATTATTGAAAAGACTAGGAGAACCATATGCTGAAGAACTTCATCATCTTTCTTACGGAATGATCGCTTTGCCTACAGGTAAAATGAAATCTAGAGAAGGTACTGTTGTAGATGCAGATGACATCATGGTAGAAGTGATCAATGAAGCTAGACTTGGTTCTGTTGATCGTGGTGAGATTGCTGAGATGGACAAAGAAGCACAAGAAGATGTTCTCAGAAAGATAGGACTTGCGGCGCTGAAATTTATGATTATAAAGATTCAACCAAGAAAAGGTATGACTTTCGATCCTAAAGAATCAGTGGATATGCAGGGACAAACTGGGCCCTATGTGCAATATGCTTATGTGAGAATACAATCAGTTCTTAGAAAATTTGAAAACAATGATTTTGGCTCTTTCGACACTTATAAAGAACTCAATGAATTTGAACTTGCATTGCTAAAAGAAGTTGTGGAATTTCCGAATCTGGTAAAGATCGCCGCAGAAAATTATGATCCTTCTTCGATTGCTAACTATTGTTATAATCTAGGTAAGATGTATCATAGATTTTTCCATGAAGTTCGAATTCTAACGGCTGAATCACAAGAAGCAAAAGCATTTAGATTACACCTGAGTAGTGTTGTAGCAAAAGTGTTGGAAAAAGCAATGAACCTTCTTGGAATTGAGATGCCAGAGAAGATGTAATTTTTTGAAGTAATTTAATAAGTGTCACGACTTACCAAAAAAGTATAGAAAATGGACAACATAGATAATAGTAAAGAATCTCTCAATTTTATAGAACAAATCATTACTGATGATTTATCAAGTGGGAAACATAATGGTGCAGTTCTTACAAGATTTCCCCCTGAGCCAAATGGTTTTTTACATATAGGTCATGCAAAAGCTATTTGTGTCAACTTCGAATTGGCCAAGAAATTTGGTGGTTCTTGTAATCTTAGATTTGATGATACGAATCCAACTACTGAAGATCCTAAATACGTAGAGGCTATAAAAGCCGATATCAAATGGTTAGGTTATGATTGGAATGAAGAAGTGAAGTTTACTTCTGAGTATTTCGATCAATTGTATCTTTTTGCTGAAGACCTTATCAACAAAGAATTAGCATATGTTGATCCAAGTACCGCAGAAGAAATCGCAGAACAAAAAGGAAAGCCAAATATCCCTGGATCTGGAAATGTATATAGAGACAGGAGTCCTGAAGAAAACTTGTCCCTTTTCAGAGAGATGAGAGATGGAAAGCACCCTGATGGTGCTATGGTTTTGAGAGCTAAAATCGACTTGACGTCTCCAAATATGCTTTTACGTGATCCGTTGATGTACCGTATCAAGCATGCTCACCATTACCGTACAGGAGATAAATGGTGCATTTACCCTATGTATGATTTTGCCCATGGACAAAGCGATAGTATTGAGAATATTACGCATTCACTTTGTTCGTTAGAGTTCATTCACCATAGACCTGTTTACAATTGGTTTATTGATAAGCTAGGAATCTATCCAAGTGGACAAACTGAGTTTTCTCGTATGAATGTGGAATACATGATTACAAGTAAACGCAAGATGCTTAGATTAATCGAACAAGGTGTCGTTTCTGGTTGGGATGATCCCCGAATGCCTACACTCAGAGCACTAAGCAGAAAAGGCTATCCTGCAGCTGCGATTAGAACGTTTTGCGATAAAGTGGGTATGACAAAAAGAGAGAATCTTATAGAATTTGATCTTTTAGAATCTTGTGTGCGAGATGTTCTTAATGAGACAGCAAATCGAGCTTTGGTGGTAGAAGATCCAGTTAAACTAATCATCACAAACTACGATGGAGATGGCGAAATGTTACCTGCTAACAATAATGATGGAGACGAAACCGCGGGAGTAAGAGAAATACCTTTTGGCAAAGAGCTCTGGATAGAAAGAAAAGACTTCATGGAAGATGCTCCTAAGAAATTCTACAGGTTGAGTCCTGGGAGAGATGTGAGGTTAAAACATGCATATATTGTGCATTGTACAGGTTTTAAGAACAATGAAGCTGGAGAACTTGAGGAAGTGTACTGTAACTATTATGAAAATAGTAAGAGTGGTCATGATGTATCGGGAGTAAAGCCCAAAGGCACATTACACTTTGTGCCAGTCAATGGGGGAGTGCCTTGTGAAGTTCGAAATTTAAGTCATTTATTTACGGATCCTGCTCCGGATAGTCACGAAGGAAAAGACTTCCTTGATTTTGTAGATCCAGATTCAATGCATGCAAATGCTGCAATCATGGAACCATCATTAGTGGGTGCAGAGGTTGGCAAGCAATTCCAATTCTTAAGAAAAGGATATTATTGCGTTGATCCAGATTCTACACCTGATAAGATGGTGTTCAACAAAACAGCAGGATTGAAAGGAGCATGGAAACCAAAAGGTAAATAATAGTTGCTATCTAGCTTTATCGTAGGCTTCTTGTAACCAAGATTTTAATTCTTGATCTACTTCTTTCGTTTCTGAAAGTTTGACTCTATGTGTGCACATCGTACCAAATGGTCCGGAACCCTCTAGTCGATCAGTTAATGGCTTGTCCTTGATCTTTATTCCTAAATCAATTCTAGTTTTTGTCGCTGGTTTGATTAACGCAAATTGTTTCTTTCTGATTAGGCTTACACTTGTCTTTTTTGGAACAATTGTAACATCAGAACCAAAAGTCTTTGCCATTTTAAGTAGACTTTCATAGATGGGCAGGAGTGATTCTTTTCCTTTGTATTGATCCGCTACTAAGTCTGTAGGTCCTTCATTATCTTTTTTGAACAAAGAGACAATAGTATTCGCAAAACCATGCGTCATACCATGTTCTTTTTTCAAGAAGTTTACTGCTTCTGAGTGCTTATCGAATTGATTAGCACTCAGAATAGTCTTCCACCCATCTAATGATTTGCCAGTTTTCTCAGGCATGTTATCTATCATGGTTTGTAAGACCTTATCCATAACGTGTTTTTAATATTTTATAAAATTTATCTTTTGATAATTCTTTTAGTTACGATTTCTGAATTAGAAGTAATTTTTAAGAAATATACTCCATTTGGAAATGAGGACGCATCTATAACCTGAGAATTTTGATTTGCATAATTATTAAATACAACCTTTCCCTGCAAGTCTATAATTTTTAATGAGGCAACTTCTGTTTCGTTTAACTCAATATTCCAAAAGTCAGATGTTGGATTTGGATAGACATTAAATTTTGAAAGGGATGTCAAATCTATAGAGTTTACTATATCACCAAATTTTACATCATCAAAATAATAAGTTTGTTCTCCTGCTACAGAACCTTCTATTCCAAAATTGAAAAAGATGGACGCCTTATTATATGTCCATCCCATAGAAAGACCAACACTCAGGGATTCAGTTCCTGGAGCTTGGTCATTGAAGTCGAATACTAAAGTTTCCCATTGCTGTGAAACGGTAGTTTGTACTTCTGTCTCACAAGTATGCGTAGGGTCATTAGAGTCTTCTACTTTTAGTCTTATAGGAGTGCCAGCCTCTGGAGACCAAACGCTCACGGTCATTTTTGAATCTGTCAATTGAAAAGGGAGGTTTGTAGCAAATCCTGCTGCTGTACCAATTGTAGTTCCTGCCCAAGTAGCTGCTTGATCAGTTTTTATTGCCTGGATCACATGATTCGTATCATCTTCTGGGTCGATGATTAAAGAAGACACATTGCCTCCAAAATCAGTTGTAGCATAATTGACAGTAGTACTTTCAAAATCTACGGGAAAATCAATCTGTTCTCCTCCAAATGATTGCTGAACATCATCAAACAAAAAAGTTGAACTCTCAGAACCATCACCTAGATTTCCAAAATCAAACATAAAAACCACAGTATTGAAACTGTCTCTTATACACATCTCCGAGCCCACGAGACAGGCAGAAA
>CAJXUU010000301.1 GCA_913061325.1 uncultured Saprospirales bacterium
CGAGATTTCTGCCTGTCTCGTGGGCTCGGAGATGTGTATAAGAGACAGCAAAAAACATTTAGTGACTGCCTCTTATGTCAGCGATGAGATGCAAGCTTTGGATGAAGATGCTAAAGCAAGCGGCTTGGTTTTCATGAATGAAATTGGAGTTGATCCAGGAATCGATCACATGAGTGCGATGCAAGTCATAGATCGAATTCGAGATGAAGGAGGAAAGATATTGATGTTTGAATCGTTTACAGGTGGTCTAGTTGCTCCAGAAAGCGATGATAACTTATGGCGTTACAAATTTACTTGGAACCCAAGGAACGTAGTACTTGCAGGACAAGGAGGGGCAGCTGAATTTATCCAAGAAGGGAGCCGTAAGTATATTCCATACCACCGACTGTTCAGAAGAACAGAATTTCTAGATGTAGAAGGATATGGACGATTTGAAGCATTGGCCAATAGGAACTCATTAAAATACCGGAGCATATATGGCCTTGATGATATTCTTACTTTATATAGAGGAACCATGCGTAGGGTAGGGTTCAGTAAGGCTTGGAATATGTTTGTCCAACTTGGAATGACAGATGATACTTACAAAATTGAAAACTCTGAAGACTTGAGTTACGCAGAATTTGTCAATCTTTTTCTGCCTTTTTCTCCTACAGATTCGGTAGCAATAAAAATGAGATATGCCTTAAAAATTGATCAAGATGATTTGATGTGGGATAAATTGTTGGAACTAGATGTTTTTAACAATGAGAAAAAGATCGGCCTTAAAAATGCCTCTCCAGCTCAAGCACTTCAGAAAATATTAGAAGACAAGTGGACATTGAAACCGGACGATAAAGATATGATTGTCATGTATCATAAGTTTGGCTATGAATTGAATGGACAGAAGCACCAAATCGATAGTAAAATGGTTTTGATCGGAGAAGATCAAACTTTTACGGCAATGGCTGCAACAGTAGGTCTTCCTGTAGCTATGGCTGCACTCAAGATTCTCAATAAAGAGATCACTACCCCAGGAGTCCAAAGGCCTATTACCAAAGAAGTTTATACCCCTATTTTGAAAGAATTAGAAGAGTATGGTATTCATTTTAAAGAAGAAGAAGTTGAGTATTTGGGTTATAATACTGTGGGTGGGGTGAGTGCGTGATTAGTCCGATTGGTAGATGTCGGTCATTTTAGAAATGTCCGATATTTGTTTTGTTATAAAAATGCTCGATTAGAAAAGGCTAATGAATAGATTGGTTTCGATTCTATCAATACCCAATCTTTCGATCATTCCACTTCTCATTATTTCGAAATCCTGGTAATTCAGTAACAACTGATGTCATCCCAACTGTATCAGTTAGAGATTCCATGAAAGATATGATATCAGTCATTTCAGTGTTGGTAAGATTCAGAGGATTGTCGGAAAGTGTCTGGTGAGGTACATTGAGTCCTAAGCCAGCGCCTCCACCTTTATTGTAAAAATGCATCAGCTCTTGCAATGTATTAAGAGAGCCATTATGCATGTATGGTGGAGTTATAGCGGCATTTCTCACAGTAGCAGTTTTGAATGATCGGCTAAAGAAGTCTACTTGATCCCTAACTCTGCCATTTGATATTCTGCCTAGATCAGTATCTAGAACAGGGTGGATGGTGTCAAAAGTCATAGTTACTCCCAGGACTTCAGATTCACTATCTTGATAAAATGGAGGAACAATACCACTAAAGGAAGGAGCAAAGTGACATGTTCCACAAGCGGCTTTTCCCATGAAAAGATTAAAACCTCGTTTTGCCGATTCTGATAGATCTTTTGAGTTACCTTTCATATATTCATCAAATGGACTGTTCCAACTAGATAAACTAGTCACATAAGCCGCTATAGAATTACTAATTGACCATGGTGATATCTGATATTTGTCTCTTTCTCCATATGCATTTTTAAATAGGGCTAGATAGTCTTCACTTGTTTTGAGTCTATCAGCTAGGTCTAAAAAATCAATATTGAATTCAAGGTTGTCATGAACGACATGCTTCACTTGACGCACAAGATCATATTCTCTCATATCCCAAAAGTATTGTCCATAATATGCCGAGTTCAAGAGGGTAGGGCTATGTCGTTTTGTAGTGCCAGATGAATTACTTGTTCTGCTTTTAGGTAATTCATCCGTGAATCCTTGGTTTGGGTTATGACAGGATGCGCAACTCATTTTTAGATCTTTAGATAAAATAGGATCATAGAATAGAGTTTTTTCAAGTGAAATTATCTCTTCTTTATACAGATCTTCTTGTGCAATCTGTGTATAATAAGTAGCGTTAAGAAAATCAAGATCAAATATGGATTCGCTCATGTAATTATGAGGTTTATTTGTGTGGTCAACCTCCGTTTGAAGTTCAATTCCCAGTTCTTTTTGCCAAAGTAGAATATCTCTGTAAAGTATACTGATATATGCTTTATGAAAAATCAATCTATTGAAAGTGTCAAAGTTATTATTGGCTTCCATATATTGAATAGCATTATCAAATGTCCTAATTACCTTGGTTCCCAAAGGGCATACAACATTATTGTTTTGTGACTGATAGTAAGCTAACGTCTTTTTTATAATTTCGAATGAAATAATAGACTCTGTTATCCCATTTGAGCTTCCTGGCGTATCAAAACCAGTAACACCTAGAGTAAAAACACGTAAAATTCCATATCTGGCAGCCTCAAAAATATATCTATCTTCAATATTCCTTTCTTTCAAATAGGTTTTACCTTTTCTTACATGTTTCAGCAAAGTCTTAGCTATATCTTTAATTTCTTCTTTTTCAGAGTCTATATATATAAGCTCATCAAGAGTTTGCAATCCTATTGGTTTTTGGATTACAATTTTAGCAACATGTTCTTCTACTTTAGGAAGTGGCGCCCCATTGAGGTATTTGGTGGATAATTCTCTATCGAGATAATCTAATAAAAATTCTACTTTTTTGTAGCTATTTCTTGCATTAGATAGAGCACCTTTCAGATCGATTAGATCCTGTTTTTCAATATAGTAGTTTTGAGCTGTCGAATTTAACTCTTCTACCAGAATTTCTAGTTCGTCAAGATTCTGATGGAATGCCAGGGTAACTAGCTCCGTAGGATTGGATAATGACTCATGCTGAGTAGAAATGAAGCTACAAAAGGTAAAAAGAAATATTGTTACTATATAGACTAATAGCTTTCGCATAGAAAAAAATATTAAAATGAGAGATGAGGAAAAAATAACGGGAAGGTGAATACCTTCCCGTTGAACTCTAACTATTATGTGGAACTATTGAACAATTAATTTGATAACTTCATTATCAGTATTCTTAATGAAATATATACCAGTTTCTAAATCAGAAACATCAGCTTGGTTTGTATTCCTTAAGACCTTGATTCTTTTACCTGTAACATCATAGATCGCATAATCCGATACTTGAGATAAAGTTATTTCTCTAGTTGTAGGGTTAGGATATACACTTAAACTAGTATCATCGAATATTCCACCTCCGTGAAGCCCAGTTGTAACATTCTGAAATCCATGTATTGCGATAGTACATGAGTGATTAAGAGGGAATGCATTGTCAGCATTAGGGTGTTGGCTATTTATAAGGATCGTGTTATCATCTATTTGAATAGCTCCAGTAATTTCAGCCCCAGCTGGTATTGCAGTAATTCTTATAAGGTCATCTATTTCTGCATTTCTTGCATTCACAGACAATAGGTACAGCTCACACAATCTATTGCTAATTCCTTCTGGAGTACGACCGAATGAAGTCCCATTAAGATCTTCTTGAATCATTAAGAATTTTTCATGATTGATTGTGATAATTGAAAGTCCGTCAGGGTTACTAAGATGTTTGCTTGGATACTCCTCTATGGTCGGGGATGCATCTAAATATGGGCCACCGTTTACTACTACACCTATCTCATCAGTCGAAGGATCATAAAAGGCCACTCTACCATAATAATCTTGGTACCCTTCATCGAATGCATCAGCGTATCCTCTAGCTTGGGCATTGGTATTATGCCAAGAAGCTGGCTGAGAATTTGACCCTTGTTCTTTTACTCGGTTAAAAAGTATGCCTGGTCCTGATGAACCGCTATCTCTTCCAGTCTCTGACCAGTATATGATTCCAGTTTCTCTATCTATAGTTACCCATTCGTTTCTTACGAACATTGTCGCACCCTCAGTCAGAGCATAATTTGTCAATCCACCAAAAGTGTTTTCGAGAGATTCTGGTACTGGAATCCATCTGTCTTCTCTTGGTAGTGTTTCATTGTATATTGTTAATTTTCCTTTTGTAAAATCAAAAGGAGTATCAGCTTCGAATCTTACCCATGGAGCGGGTGTTGCATCAATTCCTAAATAAACGAATTTGCCGTCATTTGAGATTGAGCCGCCTTCCCAACCAGCTCTTCCCCAGTTGTATTGTTTTCTTATAGCTACAGCTTGTTTAGGATCTATCTCTGTCATGTAGTTGAAGTTTTCATACTTCTTGATAGTCATGCCATTTACGAATGGAAACTCTGGAGCGTTAATGGTGAAATCGGCAGTGTCCCTTACTCCATAGCCTTCTTTCATAGGAGCTGGATTATGTGGATTCCATGAATCTGATCTGTCAGCACTGTTGAAGTTACCTTTCCAGATATCTTGTTGACTACCTCGAAACCACTCTTCGGCTGTCCAGATACGACCATTAGGTCCTACTATTCCACCGCAATTCATTCCTGTTTCTCCAACAGTGTTTGCAAAATCTACGTTGAAAAACTTACCTGATCTACCATCTGCTAGATCTTGATCTACCACTACTATTTGACCATCTTGATCTTTGGTAATTCTGAATGCAGTCATTCCTCCTCCGTCTCCGATTTTGTCATCTTGATATATTTGTTCATGATTTACAGATACCCATCCTAGAGTGTTGGCAGTTTCGTCAGGTGTGAATCCAATAAAGTCATTCCATTCTTTTGCTATTGATCTACCTGACGGATTTCCGTATGTTGGAGTGGTTTGAACGATATCATGACCACCTATAAACACGACTTGTGTAGTCAATGGAGAAGGGGGCATTACGAATTCTTTGCTTTCGTAATTTTCAATGTTAATCTCTTCATCGAAGATAGGGCTTTGAGCAAATCCGATGCTAGACATTGCAGAGAGCGTAAATAAAAGTAATGATTTTTTCATTTGTTAAAATTTATATGTTAAAGATTTTGACTGATTCATAATGGTGTTTTGTTTACCATTATACCTGCAAATCTCGCATGGCTACGATGAATTTATGTTCTAAAGTATATTAAGGAATGATTATTTTGAAGTAAGCTAATTGTGAAAATCTGGTAGCTTTATTAGTGGAAAAATAAGAATTAGAAAACATTTAAGTCATAGGTTAACGTGTACTTCAAATAAGGTTTGAAATGGTAACAATAAATTAAATTTCAAAACTCAATTTATTGTTTTTGGTTATGTTTTATACATTATACAATTAACATATATGTAGTTTTTTCTTGAATGTGTTCGCATTGAAACCTTGAATTAGGTGCTATACTTTGATTATTATATGAAGTATCATAAGTTTATATATGAGCTAGTTGGTGAAAAGAAACTTCAGATAGACAGTAAAATGAAATTATTAAATCAACCCATAATCTTTTCAACGCTATGTATAATACTATTATAGTGCAGTAGCGATGTAATCAATGAATCTAACGAAACCATTGAAATGAGTCGGACTGTAATTTTGTTCAGGATGATGAGAGTATGGATGGATTTATTGATAAAAATGAAAGTGGTATTATAAATGCCTGCTATGGAAATGAGCTATTATCTAAAGAAATTATAAAAAAAATAATCGTTGAATAAGAGCTAGTTGGTTTTGGCCATGCTTGGTTTCCGGTAGTTTCACAACCTTGTGTACATATTGTATTTAAAGAAAATGGATTACAATTTGATTTTAGTAATGGATACATTGATACCTCTATGACTCTTACTTGGGAACTTGAAGAAGTAAATTTGTTTGGAGGCAAATATTTTCGATTAAATACAATGCCAGGGAGTATGGAAGGACATCCTGCGAAAAAAGAAATCGATTCTTTCTGTGTTGTAGGAAAACTAAATTTCTACTCAGCTATTAACGAAATCAGTAGGATATAAATCTAATCTAGTTGATTGTTACTTATTGGTTTATGCTAATCTATATTTGCATCAAAATTCCAGACTTTCTATATGCAAATATTAAAAACGCACTTTCATCCTGAAGTTAAAACTTTAGAAAATAAATCTATTTTTACAAGGTTAGCCACTAGGAGCATAGCTATTCAAAGCAACAGCATTTTACTACTTTATACTGAAAGATATGAAGACTATAGCCTTCCTGGCGGCGGCTTAGATCTAGGCGAAGATAAAGTCGAAGGAATGAAACGAGAGCTTAATGAAGAGACTGGTGCTCAGGGTATTAAAAACATAAAACCCTTTGGCGCTTACGAAGAGTACCGACCATGGCATAAGTCAGATTATGACATTCAGCACATGATTTCATATTGCTATACGTGCGACATCAACAAAGAGTTAGGTATTTCAAATTTGGAATCATATGAAACCAAAAATGGAATGAAAGCCAAATGGATTAATATTCATGAAGCCATAAACCATAACAAAGAGACAATGGCTACAAGTGAGAAAAAAGGGATGTCTATTGAACGGGAAACTTATTTATTAGAGCTAATTGCTGAAGGTATAGGTTAGTAATATATTTTAAGATTGTTTCCTGACTCACGCAAACATCAATCTTCCTTTAGGCTTTGGAACCTCACGCCCTAGTGACTTTGCTGTTTCTATCCATTCAGTAATAACGATTTCTGCATTGGTTACAGCCTCAGTATAGCTCTCGCCGTCTGCCATACAACCAGAAAGTTCTGGAACTTCGACAATAAAAGAATGATCTTTCTCACTCCAGTATATTACTAATTCATATTTGATCATCTTCCAATATTTGTAATTCGTACTTGATAATTAAATTTCTAATTTGCTTTACTTGGTAAGCTTTCGCTTTTCCATTTTTCTCTTGAATATTAATAATCTCTGGTAGATTTTCATGATAGAAAATATGGTGACTACCTTTTATCCAGCTTTTAAAACTTAGGAATGATACATTAATAAAGTACGTTTTTATGTGCTGATATTTATTCATTCT
>CAJXUU010000302.1 GCA_913061325.1 uncultured Saprospirales bacterium
ATTTTTGGTACTTTAGTTAAATTCATTGATTATGTAAAAAAAAATATCAATAGCACTCGGAGAACATTTTGAGGACTTTGTCAAATTTCGAATTAACGAAGGAAGGTACAAAAACGCGAGTGAAGTAATTAGAGCAGGACTCAGATTAGAAGAAGAAGAAGAAGAAGAAGAAGAAGAAGAAAAGTTCTATGCTTTAAAATCTGGAATTACACCATAGATACCTGGTCAGAAAGTCAAGCAGATAAATATTACGATGAACTTTTAGTTTTCTTTAAAGCGTTGTCTGAAAATCCAAAAAATAGGTAGAAATTATAGACAACTCATCCCAAATTTGAAAGGAGTAAAAATAAACAGGCATATCATTTTCTATCGAGAGATCTCAGAAAAAGTCATAGAGATTGAAAGATTGCTTCACGAACAAATGGATTTAAAAACTCGACTTAAAAATTATAACCCTTTTAACAATGTACATGACGTTTATGTGTTTATTGTCTCTTATTATAACAGTTACAGAGTTAAAAGCATAAACAAATATCAACTAACGATTATATCCCTGTGCTTTTCTGAATTTTAAAATATTACATAAAATTAGAGTTAAAATCAAACTTATAGATAACCAAACTTATGTGGCATTAGGTTTAAGGTCAACTAATAAAATTCATCTATTGAATATATGACTACCTTTAGAGAATCTATCTGGTCAACGGACAAAAGTCAAGGCTTTATGATCAACTAAAATTTATATTGAATTAATCATCTAATTTTATGCTGCATAAATGGACTAATACTATTGTTATTTTTGTACTGATCATTACCTCAGTGTTATTATTCCCCTCCTGTTAAAAAGATAAAATCCAGGTGCTGGTTCCTGAAATCAACAGCTTTTATCCCAATAGCGGAATAAAAGGAACGAATGTATCGATAATTGGTAATAATTTTATTCCTCAAGTACCCACTGAAGAAGGACCTGGACCGTATGTAAATACAAGTATTGTCAAATTCAACGGAGTCATAGCGAAAGCTGGACAGATTTATCAGGATAGCATTAACATGCAACGAATCAACACCATAGTACCGGAAGGAGTAACAAGTGGGCCCATCACTGTAACTGCTATGGGTACTACTAGCTCCTCCATAGAAGATTTTATTGTTATTGAACCGAATTACTTATCTAATGTAACCGTCAGTACTGCTAGTGATTATGGTGGAATTGATGTGGATAGAGATGCTGAGGGAAATTTGTATGTAGCAAATAATGACCATAAGGAGATCGTGAAAATAACGCCGGACGGCACCAAAACGATATTTTGGTCAGGTGATGTAACCAGCCAGCAAACGCTATTGGGAATTGCAGTGGACAAGCATGGTAATGTCTTTGCCACCATTGAAGACTCTATCCGTAAAATAAGTCCAGATGGGGCTTTTACCATCCTTGCAGGGACCACCAAAGGATATTTGGACGCTTCTGTAAATACGGCACAATTCAGTGACATAAGGGGCATAGTTGTGGATTCATCCTGTAACATATATATATGTGACTCGGGGAATTATGTAGTTCGTAAAATATCCTGGGATGGAACCGTTGTAACTTTGGCAGGTGGCCTCTTTGGCAACCCAGATGGCCCAGGGTAAATGGCCCTATTTGGCCAGACAACTGGGCTGACCGTAGATTTGGAGGGGGCTTTATTCCTCACCCAGGGAGGTGGGTTTGGAAAAGTAAGGAAAATAGTAATTGATTAACTAATTTCAAAAGGGGTTTTACTTAAATCAATTATCAGGATAATATAATTGGTTCTTTTGAATATTTCTCAACTAAAAACTCCAAGACATGAATAAATTAACATCTTTCGAAGATCTCCTGACAAAACATAGAGGTGCTAAAGGATCTGAGTCAAGAGCAAAATATGATGTCGACTCCTTGAGCGTGATGCTTAAAGAAGCAAGGAAAGATGCTAAAATGACACAAGAACAGTTAGCAGAAAAAACGGGTACTAAAAAGAGTTATATATCAAGGATCGAAACGGGTAAAAGTGATATACAGTTGAGCCCTTTCTATAAACTCATCGAAATTGGATTGGGTAAATCATTCGGGAGATATCATAAGAATAACAGCACAACTGATTCAGGTCGAAAAAGATTTTCATTTTTGGTCAGAAATACGGGACAGGAAATTGGATAACATCTTTGAAATACAAGATGAAGTAGCAATGGCTGTTGCCAAAAAGACGCGCGAACAAATTGGTCATTTTGAAATTGGAGAGGTTTCGAAGAGAAAAAATACGAATATCAGTGCTTATGTACTTTATTTGAAAAGCAGATCCAATTTTTATAAATTTCAAAAGAATGACATTCTACTGGCCATTGATCAAAGTACATTCAAGCAATTTGTTAATGGTCTATAAAATACTTCAGGTTTACTTCAAAATATAAAAATTCAAACATTCTACCTAGATGCAGTATATTAGACTTTTCAAGAATTAATCAATAATAAAATGAAAACAGCAACAATCAAAACAAAAGCAAAATTATTAATTGAAATTATCATTGTGCTTGGAGTTATGTCAGGAACCAAAGCTTTATGTGATCAAATTCAAATAATCCCCTCCGGTGCCACTGGTTCTATAGGAATTTGGATAGGAATCTTAGTAGCGACATTCTTCTTTAATAAGAGAAACATCAAATGGTCTGAAATCGGGTTACGCTTACCCAAAGGAAGAAAAGATTGGCTTAATCAACTTGGTATAGGATTCTTGGCTATTGGTTCCATTATTCTTATCACTTTTATTACACTATTTGTTTTGAAACCTCTTTTCGGGCTAGAGCAAGCCGCAGATGCCACAGATAAGTTTAGTTTTTTTTTAGGAAAACCCATTGTTCTAATCGTGTACATTGTTTTTGGGATTTGGTTTGGAGCTGGTTTGGGAGAAGAACTTTTAATGCGTGGTTTTATATTGAATACATTAAAACAATTAATAGGCAATAGTAAAATAGGTTGGGCTTTGGCCTTAATTATCCAAGCAGTAATATTCGGATTTATGCACAGTTACCATGGAACACAGGGAATGGTTATTACAGGACTAATAGCATTGTCTTTCGGTATATTTTATTTGGTTGCCAAAAGAAAACTATTCCCTATAATTTTTGCCCATGCTGCTTTCGATACGCTAACTATGGTCGGATTTTATTTGGCAGAAAGTGCATCATAACCTATTCATATCAAAATAGATGTAGAAAAACGCAACTTGAAAATATAATAAATTAATAATATGACAACGCTTATAGTAGGGGCAAGTGGCGCAACAGGAATGAAATTAGTTGAGCAACTTCTTGAACGAGCACAAAACGTTAGAATAATTGTACTTTCCACTGCAAAACTTCCTGAATAATGGAAAAAAATGAACTGTTGCATATTATCACAAAAACAAAAGAAATTTAATATGAAACAATTTGAGTACAAAACTTTAAATCTTGAAACTAATGGGAAATGGTATAAACAAGCTAAAATGAATTCTTCAGAGCTTGAAGTTCAACTAAATGATATGGGAAAGAATGGTTGGGAAATCGTAAATTCAATAGATCATTCAAGAGAGGGAAACACTGTAGAAGTAATTATTATATTTAAAAGAGAATTATAAAACCGAACAGCTAGTCGACTAGGTGGCTCCATCCCTAAATAGGAATGAAGTGTACTTTTCACAGTAACGTAGTCGACACCGTTTTCAAGCATTTAGATACTTCAATTTCTCTTGCCCCGTTGCATGGCGAAAATAAAAATCCTAATTATCTTGGTCGATCAAAATAATAATTATGCGTATACAATTAATTCTATTGTTGTCATTAAGTTTTGGATCGCTGTTGGCTCAAGCACAATATCAGCATCCTGTCATCAAAAAATTTGGCGGTATTTACCCAATCGAACAGGCAACTGTCGTTCCGGATGCCAAACAGAAATATGATATTGTAATTGATGTATTTTCTGGAGAGGATCCTACGCAATTAAATGTAGCGCTGAACAATGTTGCTCGAATGATAAATCTTCATGCAATCTCTGGTGTGCATCCGGATTCAATTCATGTGGTATTGGCTATTCATGGTAAGGCAACAAAAACTGTTCTGAACGATGATGGATATGTAAATAGATATAGTATTAAAAATCCAAACCATAATTTGATAATTGCATTAAAAGAGGCAGGAGTAAAACTTACCGTTTGTGGTCAATCATTAATCGGTAGAAAAATTGACCTAGATGAAGTAAATGAAAATGTCGAGATAGCCACCTCAATGCTCACAACCGTGACCACCTATCAAGAGAAGGGATATACCTTGCTCAAGTTTTGAGGCTTGCTGTTTATGAATTCTTCAATTACCAATAGTAAACATTTGGCCAATTAAGTAGGCGGCTACGCTCCTGAATAGGAATGAGAATGAAGACATTTTCATATTCGCAAAACCACTTTATAAGTTGGAAAGACTATACATTACCTAGAAATTTAAAATGAAAGACATCGATATATTTTTAATTCACGGAACATTTGCAAATGACGCAGAGTGGATTAATGAACAATCCTTTTTTTGCAAAAGAATAAAGGAAAGAATTAGCGGAAACGTAACGTTTCACCAATATATATGGGATGGTAAGAACTCATTTAATTCAAGGTACATTGAAGGAACAAAACTTGGGAAACAGATTGATAGTTTAGAAGAAAGTGACTCTACTAAAATAATAATTGGACATAGTCATGGAGGAAATGTTGGTTTGTATTCTCTGGGTATAGGGCAAAAGGTAGATTTGATATTTACCTTAGGGACACCTTTTATTATCAATCAAACTAAATTTTCTGTAAACGCCATTGACAATTTTGTTAAGTTGCTCTGTATTTTTTTATTGGTTTTGATATCAGACGAACTATATTTCCTACTAACAGCAGGAGTAGATATTAGTATAATAATAATGTTTTTTTTATTTGTTTTGGCTCTTGGAGGTATCTTACTCTTTTTTTATCAAAAAGGAAAGAAAAGGATTTTAAAAATAGTTCGAGGCTTTAAGAAAGAAATCCAATACATGAAGGAATTGGATGTTAGCATAGTTAATATTCAATATGCTTTTGATGAAGCAAATTTCTTTTTAAATCTGATAAATAATCGGATACAACCTATTTCTACGGTTGTCTATTTTATCCTGAGTCGACTTAATAATGTATTGTTGATAGTTATATATTTTGCTTTGTTTTTTTTATATTCTACAATATTCCCATTATCACCAGAATTCATCCTTTACGGGTTAATACTAGTAAGTTACCTTACAATATTTACTATTATTTATTTTCCAATAAGTTTAATAATTAATGCACTTTCATTCAATCGAATAGCTTTGGGGTCTTATCCAACATTGCTTACTTTCTTTCTTAAAATCAAAGTCTCAAAGCATCTAAAAAGTATATATAGTTCTGCAACGGATTACATAATTAAACCACCAAAAAAGGCTAAAGTAGGTTTAAATCATAGTATGTATTATGTTGATCCTAATGTAGCTAACATAATCGGAAAAGAGATTAACTCCTTTAAAAATAATGAAGATAATTTGAAGTAGTTGTCATTTTAACATGCTTCCTGTTTGCAGAGTCTATAGTTCATACCTCACATAACGTCGGCACAGCGCGAATACAAACCGTCCGTTAAAAATTGATAAATTCATAGTAGAAATTTGTCCAGCGTGTATTTGTAAATACTTTTTTGGAACTAAGTAAATTTGGTATTTAGCTCTGGTTCACTTCTATAAATAAAATAAATCAAAGGTATCCCACCAAAAATAAAGGCAGTAGGAAGGCTTTCCAAAAACATAATTCATACAGAATCAATGGTCGAAAGCATATTTACCTTTGTAACCATGAAATTAATCATAGCGAATGAAACCGTTGCAAACAATGAACAAGGAATGAAAGCAGCTAAAAACAAATTGAACTTGTTTTTTATTTTGTTTTTAAAAGCCTTGTGTGCAAAATACACGATGGTGAAACCTGAAATCCAAAGAAGTGCTATCAAGTAAATTTCTACGATTAAATGATTCATACATCAAGCTTTGAAGGTGTGAAAATGTAAATGAGTTCCTTATAATTGATTCTAATTTAACTATTCCAAATTGCATATTCAAGTTGATTCATATAAAAGTTGATTTTATTGCGATACTTGTTTAGATAACAGCCTACCTCTAGCCGATTTATGCGTACTTTTAATATACATAAGATCTAAGAACATTCAATTAATAGTCTGATTTTAATCAAGATATCTATCATTATTAGAAAAATAAAACAATTATGAAAAATTACATTTTACTTCTCTCATTTATCATCCCCTTATTAGTTACTAGAAGATTATGAACAAACGATAATTGAAGGAAATAGATGGGATGTTACCTATTGGTACGGTATGGGTTTTGGTAATGTTTTTTCTAAAATTGTTCATTGTGATACAGTTATTGATCAAAAATCCTACTTCATATCATTTACATACGAAAGGTTATCGGATGGTGTGTTAGGTGACGTAATAGGCAGAGCATATCTAAGAGAAGATATAATTGAGCAACAAATATTTAGAAAAGAAAGTGTTGAGGATCCAGAAAGTTTAATCATCGATTATTCTCTTGAAGTAGGGGATGCAATACAAACAAATAATGATTATTACATGGTTGAAAAAGTATCCTATGAAGATTGGTTTGGTGAGAAAAGGAAGACACTACTATTAGACTCTGGATTTAAATTTATCGAAGGGCTTGGGATTTCCCACTTTGGGATATTTTGGGGTAACCCTATAATTGGATACTGGAATTTTGAAAATGTTGGAAATGTCTGCGAAAATTCGACATTAAATCAAAATGTTATTAAGGAAAATGGATTTGATGTGTACCCAAATCCAACTTATGGTCAAATAAAAATTAAATCTTCAATTCCGTTTGATAATGAAATGTTGATAGAAGTGTTAGATATCAGTGGCAGAATTGTTTTGACATCTAAAATAACAGATAATTTAATTCTAGATCTATCAGAATTGGATGATGGGATGTTTTTTGTAAATATTAATGGAATCAAAAAGAAAGTGATAAAATTCTAACTGTATTGTTACTGTCTCTTATACACATCTGACG
>CAJXUU010000303.1 GCA_913061325.1 uncultured Saprospirales bacterium
TACACTATCCTCTTCGTCGGCAGCGTCAGATGTGTATAAGAGACAGGGTATGGATATAGAAGCAGTAGCTGAAGAAACTCCAGAACTATTGCACAAGGAATATATAGACCCACATATGGGACTTCTTGGTTTCCAATCAAGAAAGATAGCTTTCAATCTTGGTTTAGAAGGTAAGGCTTTCAAGGAGATGACTAAGTTCATTGCTAAATTATACGCAGCATTTGTAGGAAGTGATGCTTCATTATTTGAAATCAATCCATGTCTACATACAGCTGATGATAGAATCTTAGCTGTGGATAGTAAAGTATCTTTAGATGAAAATGCGCTATTCCGTCATCCTGAATTAGCTGCAATGAGAGATACTGATGAGGAAGATCCTACAGAAGTAGAAGCACAAAGCTATGGTCTTAACTTTGTAAACCTTGACGGAAATGTTGGGTGCATGGTTAATGGTGCAGGACTAGCGATGGCTACAATGGATATCATTAAATTATCAGGTGGTTCACCAGCTAACTTTCTTGATGTGGGAGGTACTGCAGATGCAGCAAGAGTAGAACAAGCATTCAGAATTATCCTAAGAGATGATAATGTAAAAGCTATCTTAATCAATATCTTTGGTGGTATCGTAAGATGTGATAGAGTTGCTCAAGGTATTGTAGATGCTTACAAAAATATTGGTGACATCAAAGTTCCAATTATTGTAAGACTTCAAGGGACAAATGCAGATATTGCTAAAACGATCATCGACGAAAGTGGATTAGAAGTACACTCAGCTACTTTACTTCAAGAAGCAGCTGACTTAGTAAAACAAGTAGTAGCTTAGAAAGCGAAATACAAAGAAATTAAAAAGAGGCTCTCGAAAATCGAGAGCCTCTTTTTTGTTTCAGCTTTATAAAACAATCAATTTCTTAGAGGATAAAACAGTCCCTTTTTTATTAATTAATTTCAAAAAATATATGCCCCCAGATAAAGATGAAATATCAAGATCAATATTTTGAGTTAGTATCTTTTGATGTAAAACTTGCCTTCCATTAACATCAACGATTTGTACATTCAGTTCGTCAAGCATCGAGGTAGAGTTGACTGTCTCTATCAACAACAGCTGATTACGTTCTATAGGATTGGGATATACTTTGCAGTTACTATTGAGATCCTCTTTTGTGACTTCCTCAGTACTCGTCACTACTCCACCACCGCAATCATCAGGTCCGAAGCATCCATTTTCGTCTAGTTTTACGATGTATAGATCGCTGGGACTTCGTGATATGGCACCCACAGCTACTATACTGTTATCTGACAATGAAATTAATGATAGGAATCCACTTTCCTCTGGTTCTCCCGTCTCATCTTCTATGCGGAAGTGCCTGAGCCACTCTACCGTACCATCTCTTGACATTTTTGAGACGTATGCATTACTACTTAAAGGTAAATCATTTTCATCTATTTGCTTATCGTTGTATTTACCACAGAGCAAGATATCTCCGTCATTTGTTCTACGTATATCCGCAGTATAGCGAAAGGAATTTTGGATGATATAATCATAATTCTGTTCTGCCACTACTTCTCCTTCTAGATTGATAATTCGAATATTCGGATAGGTCCAAATGAATGGATTTTCGTTTGGAAACAGAAGCGCAATTAATCCATCACCTAAGTATTCCATCTGTGGAAAATTAACACCCCCTTCGCTATTATATGGTTGATTAAACGTAGTAGTGCGATGTCCATCAGGATATAACCGCTCTACTACCCAATCCAGCGAATCTCCTATTGATCCCTGTAGTCTATGAGCTGAATAAAATAAAATACTCCCATCTTCTATCATTCGCATATCCCATATGTCGACAAACTCATGACCATAGTCAAAGTATTCATATGAGAAAGTATCCGATACTAAGTCGTATGTAACAATTAGTGCATCTACATTGATCCCTTCTTTAGAAACATCTTCTATTGATGCACCATACATGTAAAGTGTGTCACCCTTCACTAGTGCCCCATAATTAAAATTGCTTTGATAAGGTAGATTTATGTGGGTGAGGTCTAGAATATTTCCTGATGTATCTATTTCATAAAATGAGTAGCGTTCTGGGTCTTCAATATAATTTCGCCTACCGGTAATTATCAAATTTCCCTTATAGGAGGATATCATATTTTGATTACTGGGCGTTATCCAGGGCATTTGCACATTCCAGATAATATTGCCATAAATATCATACTTACGTAATTCTGCACAAGCTTGTGCGTGTGGTAGGCAACGTGTTCTTGAAAGAATATAAAGATTGTCCTGAAATTCGTAGACGCCATGCCCTTGCTCACTCAGTGTATCATTCTCAACAATGATGCTCCAAGTGTCTTGGGAACTAACAAATTGACAAATACCAATACAGATCACAAACAGTAGAAATAGCTTACGTATCATAATACAACTACTTTTTTAAGTGTTAATGTATTTCCCTTTTGATCAGTGATTCGTACAACATATATACCACTTGGAAGAGAAGATGTATCTACATGATTAACCTGCATCACTATTTTTTGGTGCAATGCTGTCTTTCCATCTAAATCAAACATTGTAACAATTAGATAATTATTGTCTTCCAATTCATGTAATAAATCAATATTGAGTATTTGTCCTTTTGTGACAGGATTGGGGTATATATTAGCTTCTACTTTTTCATTTACAGCTTTACTAGATCTAGGTGCAGCATGATTCTGGCCATCGATTGTCATATCTAATTCTATAAATTCATCAGTAAAATATTCATAGATCACTCTTATGCTACCAGATAGTACATTATCATC
Organism: uncultured Saprospirales bacterium; assembly: GCA_913061325.1. Taxonomy (GTDB): domain Bacteria; phylum Bacteroidota; class Bacteroidia; order Chitinophagales; family Saprospiraceae; genus CAJXUU01. The sequence continues at coordinate 2,806 of CAJXUU010000303.1, forward strand.
TGTACCATATTGGTATAGTGTAGATATTTGATTTCCACTCGGAGTGTAAGTCTTATCGATGAGATGATCTAAGTAGATGTTCTGTGCAAAGCTGAATGCCAGCTGATCAGGTGTTAAGGTATTAAGTGAGTTTAAGTATGTATCAGCAGCTGTATAATCGTTTTGACTCATGAGCAAGTTATATCCCTTTATTTGCATCGTAAAGGATGGATCCATCCTGAGTAATATCAATGCATCCGCTCTCTTATCTGTTTCCACTAGTACTTCTGCCAACCATAGCTTGATCTTCCGTAGGCATCTTTCATAATACTGAATGAGATTTTCTTTTGTTTCTTCTGAAAACAGTTCATTATTGTTTATCTCATCTAACAGTTCTTCTAAATCGGCTATTGCTTGATATAGATCAGCTTCGTTTTTATTTGGATTGCAAGGTGAGTGTCCAGGAGGACCATTAGGTGAACTAGTTGGAGGAGCAAATGTTACTCCACAATCTCCATTGTCAATAACCCCTGAAGAAGTTTCAACTTGAAAAGAACCGATGCTGTTTACCAAGTTACACGGCTGGCATTCTAAAATATTATTTTCTGGTACATAGTATCTGAAATTCTCTAAAACATAACCCGTCTTTATTTCTGGTATATCATTACCGCTAAAACAATTTCCCGGAGCTGTATTTCCGTCTCCTTGATTAGGAATTTTGCCACTTAAAAATACGTCTGCATCTGTCTGTTTATTATAGCAGTTGGCATTCAATAAGGTACTTAAGTTCTTATCAAATAATACATCCGCTATATAAGAATTATTATATTCATTCAGATTAATAAGATTATCTTCCTCTCCACTATTACCTATGAAATTACAAAATACAGAACTGTTGAATGTATTTCTGCTTATTAAAAACTGATTTTCTCCACGCCCCGTAAAAGATACGCTACTAATATCAGATTGGTTCCTCACAAAGTTTGTTTTTTGTTCAGCTATTATTCCACTACCTCCTGTGACATAAACATCATATCTATTATTTTCAAAATAGTTATTATAAATATCGGTACTGTTCTCTTGCCCATTAGGCCACGAGAGTCTAATACCGAAATCGCAATTGATAAAGTCTTTTTTTGTATAATCACCATTGCCTTCTACCTCAATCGAACTACCAATACCTCTTATACCAGCAATACTCATATTTCTAAATGTACATGCTTCTATCTTTATATCGTTTGCCCAAGATGAAACTCCATATTCTCCATTTTTAAAATCACAATACGAGATTTCACTTTCATCATTTTGATATTGCATCATTTCTATACCTTTTTGACAGTCAATAAAACTTGTGCCTGAAGCTTGTATATAGCCTCCATAAGATACTGTGTTCTAAGATACTCCTGTTTTGGCACCCCTCACTGTACAACCACTCAATATTAATCCTTTTTCGTCATCTTGATACATTGGGTCACCATTTCCGTGCACTTTAAATCCTTTCCAATTATTATCTAACGGGTTATAAATATTCATTCCTTGAATAAAGGCTTGTGCATTATTCGCTATACTAATTTTATAATTTCCGAATACCGCTATTTCACTAGATCCTATTAAGTTAGGACTTCCATTTGCAGATATATCAATATTCTGATTAATCAAAATATCATTATCAATATTCAAACATATTAATTCATGAGTAGCAGGAATATCCTCAAAACTATTATAAATCCTTACTCTATCGAGATGGGTACTTTCTCTGATAATATTCTTCATCCTGTTTATTTGCTCAGGAACAAATCTATCATTGACAATGAAATGCAAAAATTGGACTATTGGAATAACTCATATAATTCTTCCATGTATTTTCATTGGGTTGGTACACATTTGGCACACTATCAGCATCAGTATTGCTGTAAACACAATTACCATCTGAATCTAAACTTACGTTTGCATTAAGTTTGGAAATTGCATTTGTTTGACAGATACAGTCTCCACATTCTATACAGTTATCGGTATCTGAAGGAATGACAAATTCTTCGCAAGTTGGTGTCACAGTATTACCATCACCATTAGAGCTATTATGGACATGTAGCAGACCTAAGCAGTGTCCCATCTCATGAACAATGACGGGACTAAAGAGTACATCTTTACTTATTGTTATACGAGTACCTGGGATGCTAATAGCTGCACCTCCTGCAAATGGTGTTGAATTCACATTAATATTTATAGTGTGATAAAGGTCGTGAGAAGATGAACTATAAACTTCAATTTTACGATCCCATATAAATAAAATTCCAGATAAAGTTCCAAATGCATTGTTTAATATATCAATAACCTGATTGCATTCTGGTACACTTAGTAGACCTTGATTTACCTCCATGAATGTTACACGGATTTTGTAATTGCCATCATCGTCAGTTTTTAATAAATAGTCCAATGGATTGTCTGGATCAGCACATCCGACTAGTAATTGATTTGTTTGACACAAGGATGATTGACACAAAAGATTATTATAACAGATAGAGGATAATAATACAATAAGGAAAAAATTTAAAATCGAACTTTTCGTATGAATTAATTTATGGTGTGAAAAATAGCTTTTTGTATCGGTTAACAGCCTGAAGTATAACTAGTTATTGAAATAATAAAGCTTAATATAGAATAATATTAGCTCAAAACAATCAAAATAGCCACTCGAACTTTCTATTTTGTCGCTAAAACACACCATCCAAATATCTAACATACAGATCATTAATCTGTAAATGGAGCTAATCCAATTCTTAAGACACCTTCACCTCAAAATCTATTTCCGCACCATCTTCCAAATGCTCAATCAAATGACTAGCCCAATATGGCCCAAGAGATGCTCCTTTTGTTCCTAAACCATTAAAGATTACAAGATTCTGGTGTTCTGAATGCCTTCCTAAGAATGGACGTCTACCCTTTACACAAGGACGAATACCAGCAATATGATCTACAACTTCATAGGGTACATTCAAAATCTCATCTAGTTTATCTTTGAGTTCTTGTCCTTTTTCTTCATCTGGCGCATCATCATCAAAGGTCCATCTATATCCAGAGCCCACCCAATAATGTTCTTCATCAATAGGTGCTATGAATACCTTATGTCTTAGTATATTATCAAAAGGTCGCCCCTTCACCTTGATAATCAAAACGTCTCCTTTTGCAGGTTCAAAAGCTAAATGCTTAAAATATGGATTGAATTGAGCTTGATATCCTTCAGCAAATATAACCTTTGAAGCTTTTATTCCTTTATACTCAACTCCGTCATCTGTGATATTAAGTTGTTGATAATCGAACTTCTCATTGAGAATAGAATTGTCTTTTTCGAGATTCTTTCTGTAGCCGTCTATTAGTTTTCCCAATTGGATTTGCATACCTTGTTTCAATACTCCATAAGCGAATATTCCATTTACTTTTCCATCAAATTCTTCAGTACTCGGATTCTCAACTATGAATTGGCCAGAGATAGGATCTGCTTTTCGTGTTTCCCAAGTGTTTTCATCTTTGATACTATATAGACCTCGATAGATTAATTTCTCGTGATAGATTTTTTCTTGTATAAAATCGGAGATGCCTTTATATGTTTCAAGTGCAAATGGAAGTAATTCTTCTATCCTCCATGATTTTACATATTTTCTTCCAGTAATAGGATTGATTACACCTGCAGCTATCTTTGATGCCGCTTGAAAGTGATTATTGTCTATTACTACATGTGACTTTCCTCTCGCTCGTAAAAACCATGATATCAACGTCCCTCCTACTCCTTGACCTACTATTATGTAGTCTAACTTTTTGTTTGACATTAAGTATTCTTTTGTAGTTCAGCCAATTCTTCTTTCTTAGCTTTTGTAAGAGATTTCACGACCAACTCATAAGAATGATCAATCAGGCTCAATATCAATGATTGCTCTAATCCTCCCTCACCGATGATAACAGTATTCCAGTGTTTCTTATTCATATGCCAACCTGGGATGATTTCAGAGTGCTCTTCTCTTAATTCTAAGGCTCTTTCTGGATCACATTTTAAATTGACTCGCAATACTTCTTCAGTAATATTAGACAAGGCAAACATTTTTCCCATCACTTTCCAGACAAGTGTCTTTTCATCAAATGGGAATGTTTCTTCTACACCTGTTTTGGGTGATGTGTATGCTATTAATCCATCTAGATCCATGATTGTGAGTTTTATTATTCAGCAAAGGTGAATATTTATTTTTTAAACCCTCATTATTTAGATTATTGACTATCAATAGAACCATACATCTGTCTCTTATACACATCTCCGAGCCCACGAGACAGGCAGAAATCTCG
>CAJXUU010000304.1 GCA_913061325.1 uncultured Saprospirales bacterium
CTACACTATCCTCTTCGTCGGCAGCGTCAGATGTGTATAAGAGACAGGTTTTAGATGGTGGCGCGCACTTGAATGCTGTTTCTACTGTTCATCAATATTATAGTGGTGGATATATACCAGAAATGATTATCGTTGGGATATCTAATAGAAACAATAGAACTAGAGATTTAACGACATCTAAAGTAAGTGTAAGACGAGGAAGGGCTTATAGTCAAGAAACGGGTGGTGCTGATAAGTTTATGCAGTTCATGAAAAAAGAGCTCATCCCTTACATTGAAAATAAGTATCCTGCAACAGATTACCGAACATTGATTGGACATTCTTATGCTGGTTTGTTTACTATAAATGCGCTCCTCAATTATCCAGACTTATTTGAGAATTATTTAGCAATCGACCCTAGTTTAGATTGGGATAGTCAAAAATTACTGAAACAATCTAGAGAGATATTGAAAAATAATAGCTTCAAAGGTAAATCCCTATTCATTTCTTTGGGTGGTCAATTGCATTTGCAAAATTATGAAGTGAATATTGATAATGTAATGCAGGATACGACTGAGTATACATTGTTTGCTAGATCTAATATTGAGTTTTCGCAATTGGCAGAAAAGAATAATCAAAGTGGATTAAATGTGAAATGGAAGTATTATAAATCTGATATTCACGGTACAATTCCATTGCCTTCAATCTTGGATGGGTTGATATATTTTTTCAATTGGTATCCTATTGAAGGAACAGACAAATTTAATAGTCCAGAAACACCATTAAAAGATTTAGTGAAACTTATAAAGGATCGAGAAGCTAAGCTTGCTAAACATTTTGGATATACTGTAGCTCCATTTGAAGAAGGTCTTTTTAGTATGCTTGGGTATATGAATATGGACATGGGACAACTTGAAAAATCACTTGCCTTTTTTAAAATGAGTATTGAGTATTTTCCTGAAAGTGCAAACGGATATGATTCTATAGCTGACTATTATGAAGCTCAAAACGATAATGTTACTGCTTTGAAATTTGTAACTAAAGCTTATGAGATAAGTGCAGATACTCGGTATGCAAAAAGGATAGAACAATTGAAAGTAAAAAAGAAGTAGATGCACAAATTGTTGAATATCATTTGAGTTGGGTACAGTTTAATAATTGAAAATTTAAAATTCCAGGTATTTCGTTTGTAAATCTTAAGGTTTTAAAAGTGATTAAATTTGATCTAAATAATCTATGAAAACTCATCAACCACCCAGTGCTTTAAAGTTGCCTTTTCAATTTGATAAAGAGAAACTAGAAAATGATCTTGTTACTCTTTTGGCTTCTAATTGGAAACCACATTTTAATAATAGGGTATATGAAGGGAATTGGAATTCCATTGCATTATATGCTGTAGATGGAGATCAATCTAATATATATGCTAATGGAAATGAAGAGTTAAAAGAAACGCCACTACTAAATGATATTCATTATATCAAAGAAGTTATTAATCAATTCAAGTGCCGATTAATCTCTGTGCGATTATTGAAACTAGATATAGGTGCGTATATAAAACCGCATCGAGATTATAACTTAGGATATGAAGACGGTAATTTTAGGTTGCATATTCCGATTGCTACAAATCCAGATGTGAATTTCATCCTTGATGGACAGCGGATAGAAATGAAAATAGGGGAGTGCTGGTATACAAATGTAAATTATGTACACTCTGTTTCAAATGAAGGTAAGTCAGATAGAGTGCATCTTGTGATTGATTGTGCAAGAAATGAATGGACAGACAATATATTTTTTGCATTAGCACCTAAGGACAGCTATTCACCTAAAGTAGAGGAAGATTATTCGTTAGACGCTATGAAAGGGATAATAAATGAATTGAAATTAATGGGTACGGATGGAGCGGCTGATGTTATTCAGGATTTAAGGAATAAAATAAAAGATTTGAAAGAATAGCAGATTTACTTACGACCTGAATTCAGAAGCTTTCTAATCCTCAAAACTATGTAATGAACAAAATAATCTACTATGTAGCAACTTCACTAGATGGATACATTTCCGGACTTGACGAAGATATCAGTGGTTTTGTTGGTGTTGGGAGTGGCCTGCAGAAGTATTTGGATGATTTGAAAGGTTTTGAGACCGACATAATGGGAAGGAAAACCTATGAGTTTGGATATAAGTAGGGCTTGTACCTGGAGAACTAGCATATCCCCATATGGATCATTTCATATTTTCAAGAACGCTCACTTTCGTCAATCCTGATAAGAAACTTGAGATAAAAGATTTAAATATCACTGAAATAGCTAAAATCAGATCTAATTCTGGGACTGATGTTTATTTATGTGGTGGTGGAGTCTTTGCCGGATGGTTTTTGGAAATGAATTGATCGACATATTGAAATTAAAAATCAACCCATTAATCTTGGGACAAGGTGTAAGATTATTTGGCTATTCTACCAAAAGCTATAAGCTGAATCTTTTTGATACGGAAGAATACGAAGCTGGGTTGTTGATTAATACTTATGAAATAGAGTATTAATTTAAAAGGACACTAAATGCCCTAATAAACAACAAACTTTTTACTTCCCATTCCACCTTCTTTATCTCTTACTATCAGATAGTATATTCCAGAATTTATATACGCTCCAAACGATAATTCAAAACGGTTCTGACCTTTATTTATCAATAAAACATCATTAACGTTTCTTCCTTGAATATCTATGATGGAAATATTTTTTTTATTTAACGTTAGATTAGTTTCGTATATGAAATTGATTCCTTTTTTATCATGAGACACCGGGTTAGGGTAGACCACAAGATTCTTACTCAAATCTATATTATTGTTACTATCAAGTGTTACATCAATAAATTCACAATATTCCTCTTGACATGAAAATTCCTCCTGCTTGACAATAAGGCAAACTTCATATACTCCTGTATCTGGGAAAACGTGGAACGGGTCCATACTATTAGAAATTATACCATCTCCAAATCGGTAAAGGAATTCATCAATATTTCCAGTGCTCATATTGGTGAATTGATATCCGTCCGAAATATTTACAAATGTAAAAAAGGGTATAACCTCTGTACAAGGATCACCAACCAATACTTCTAAACAAATCTCACTACTACAAGAATCAGTAGTAATGGTATGACAAATATCATAAAGGCCAATCGAATCTACCGTAAAGTTGAAAGTAGACACATTGCCAATTTTTACGATCTCATTTATACTCCATTCTTGATCAATGATTGGTTCAGATGTAGTAGAACTATCCGTAAATGTAATCGTCAGACCATCGATTGTATAGCCAAAGTTTGGATCACATATAATTGGAGTACAGTCTATTGTCTGAATGTTAAGTGTATCCTTACAGAACTGATCCTCAGTAGAAGTGAATATGTATTGATAAAATGAGCTGTCACCTCTCAAACGAATACCATAGATGAAGTCTATTGATTTTGGATTGATCATATAACTGGTGTCACCAACTTCTACCCTTACATCTAAGCTGTCGATTTCTGGGTTAAATATAAATTCATACCCTATTGAATCACCAATCTCACAACTGTCTGTCTGCACCATCTGGACATCCAGAAAGCAATCAAGACAATAGCCACTCGTAAAAAATAACGAATCTTTGCAAAGTGGTTCTTCATTGTCAGAGACCAATATATAATGTTCTAATCCATCTGCTATTCCTGTAAAATTTGCCAAAAGACTATCTCCTACTATTTCGATAGAATCACCATCATAAAATACTTGATAATTGTATTTATTTGTAGTTGTGTCAAGATTGAGCGTGTAGTAACCTATCTCATTTATACAACTGTCCAATACAATATTATCTATCTCAATATTGCAAGGAGAAAAACACATAGGAGTATAAATATCAGCTGTAAATGTACAAGAAGCGTCAAGGTGATCTATAAGCTGGATTGTATGGAATGCATCATCTCCTTTTACTAAAACAAAGATGGTATTCAACCCGTCACCAAGTTCATATCCATATACAGTGTCATCAAGAACACTATCCACAACTATTCTAAAACTATCAGAATCACTATATTCTTCATTGAAAACTACAGCTACATTTATGAAACTATCTTGACAGCCAACTAACGAGTCAGGAGTATTTGGATTGTCTATTAGAAAAAATGAATCTACGAGTTGAGTTGATACCAATCGAATATTGCAATCAGTAATACACTTTGGGGATTGAAAAAACAATGTGTCTATACAATCTGGATCAGACAAGTCTTCATATGAAAAGGTATAAACGGTGCTATCTGCCAGAAGTGGTCCAGTAATTTGTGTTTCTCCATTTGGGCCATATAAATATGGAAATCCATCAAACAATTCACCATCCAGCCTGAAAACAAATCCTTGATCCGTAGGATTAGGATGACTGACGGTAGCAAGGAAGTTTATTGTGTTATCATTATAACAAGAATCTTGAATAAGAAGCTCTATCATGCCTCCACAAGGAGTCACCTCGCAAATTGGTGCCACAAAAAATGCTCCTGAGAAACATTCCATTTCTGATAAATCTCTTATTTCGATAAGGTGTTCAAGGTCATCACCTTCGAGTTGGAAAACGCCACGATTATTGCCATCAAGTGAATATGGAAATGGTCCTGTTTCTAATCTCATACTATCTATGTAAATGTCAAATCCATCCACTGATCCATTGACATCAAAAAAGTTATAAAAAACTGGAATCTTATTTTCATCACAACTTGCTATTACTTCTATATTAGCATTAAATAGAGTATCACCATTTGCATTGTATAAATAATATGGATGAAAGCCAGCGGTAAGGATAGGAGAAATAAAAATCGCTCCATCAGTTTGCAAACCACTATCCCAACTATTTGGACCTGACTCATTCACTGATCTTATCCCAACAAGGCTATCTTGAATCCACTGCCAAAGGATATCATCACCGGATGACATAGTCAAATCTTTTAGACTGACAGCAAAATCAGTTACCGCTAGTACGATCGTACTATTAGATCCCGTACCTATTTCAAGTTCAGTAATACCACAAGGTGCAGAACAATCATTAATCAATATGGCAACTTCATCGATACAAAAAGTATCTGAAAGGTCCATCGCTTTTATTGTGTGAAGCAATCCATCTCCAAAAACAGGAAATGCTACACTTGCTTGACTACCCGTATAATATATTGTGTCTACGACTATTGTATCATCCAATATTATCTCCACTCCAAGAGCAGTAGGACTCAATGTACTTACATCTATACCCACTAAAACGAGAGAGTCCTCGTTACATCTTTCTAAAATTTCTGCATTTACATTCAATGAACATTCGAAGAACCCATTACAGTTGATGGCCTTTACATTTCCCTTTATTGTACAAGTTTCATCTCCTACATCGATTATTGATATTTGATGTGTTTTGTCATCACCCGGTAGGAAGAATTCTACATTTGTAAGCCCTATTAGATCATAATCATAAATAGTGTCTTTAAGTATAACTCCGTCAATTCCTATATAGAATCCAGTATTGGGCACCGCTGCATTTAGAAATGAAATATTGATTAAACTTCCTCTATTTTCTGGACAGTTAGCTATTAAGTTTCCAGAATATGTATCTGTAGGTCCACCATCTGGTGTTGAATAAAATGGCTTGATTCCAGGATTTTTTGGAGTTATTTCTAAGATGTAACTTGAATCTTGTACACCACTATCCCACTGGTCAGAAGATATGGTATCTACGGAAGTAGAGGAGTGGTTGTCATCTAACCAGATAAATCTAACCCTGTCTCCAAGGTTGATCACTCGATTATTAGGTGTAAAACCGGATTCTAAAAGCACAATATTATGTGTATCTTGATAGCCATCGTCGATGACTAGGTAAGATAAGAAACAGCTTGCATTACAATCTTGGACAAAGAAACCTATTGTCTCACTGCAGAATCCATTAGGTAGAGATTCTACTCTCACGAAGTGCTGATTGCCATCTCCAGGGACATTTATATTAAAGTTTAAAATGCCGTTTGGAATAGAAACGGCAGTATCACTCACCAAAATATCATCTAAATATATATTTACAAAATCTAAAACATTTGTTTCATCTTCAATTTCCAAAATAAGTGCTACTTCACCATCACTGTCGCAAACTGAACTGAGATTAAAATCTAGATTGATATTACATACTTCAATAGACATCGTATCGCTTGAGTTACATCCATTCTGTGTAGCGATTTGTAGGATTACATCATATAGTCCTAAAGTGTTGTATGTGTGGGTTGGATTTTCATTCGTCGTTGTATTGCCATCGCCAAATCTCCATAAACGAGAGCTGATATTATCATCATCTGCTATGGTGGAGACATTTGTAAATTGGAAATCGCCACTACTTTCCAATACAATAAAATTAGCATTACATTGTGAGTGAAGTGCATAATTGGTTGACAATAAGAAGAATATATATATGAGTTGCTTCATGATACATGTATTTTAGTTGTCGATTTGGATGGAATCAACGTTAATACAATGCAATTTTGATACCGAAAATATCAATTTATATCCTATGAATGGTGTAGTTTAAATCTGTGTTGTTATTTTGGAGGCAACTTTAATTAATCGTCATTCTAAATTGGAATATAATATGGCAAAATATTTTTTTCTTCTTGTATTAATGCTCGGCATTTCTTGTACTCCAAAACTTCAGACTACAACATTGTTTAATGGGTCTAATCTTGATGGTTGGGTCAACCACGGAACTGAAAAATGGTATGTGGCAAATGGAGAACTCATCTGCGAAAGTGGACCTGATGCTCAGTATGGCTATTTATCAACTTCGGAAGAATATTATAATTTCGAATTAACTTTAGAATTCAAGCAAGAAGCGAATGGAAACAGTGGAGTTTTCTTCCGATCTACTTTTGAAGGTACTAAAGTGAGTGGCTGGCAAGTAGAAGTAGCCCCGCCTGAAAATAATACGGGTGGCATCTATGAATCTTATGGACGAGGATGGTTAATAAAACCTGATCCAGAAAAAGATAAAGCACTTAAAATGGGAGATTGGAACAAGATGAAAATCAGAGTTGTGGATAATGATGTTACTACCCTGTCTCTTATACACATCTCCGAGCCCACGAGACAGGCAG
>CAJXUU010000305.1 GCA_913061325.1 uncultured Saprospirales bacterium
AGATTTCTGCCTGTCTCGTGGGCTCGGAGATGTGTATAAGAGACAGGAACAAGTCATATTAATCAAGCCTGTTAAGTATGAAGAAGTTGGCTACTCTAATGGTTATCAAGCCTATACATTCCCTGGCGTTGTAAAAGCCGAACACGAAATCAAACTAAGTTTTAAAGTGAGTGGAACACTAAATGCTGTTAGTGTAGAACTTGGAGACGAGGTAAAAAGAGGTCAGTTGATTGCGAGTATTGACCCTACAGATTACGCGATTCAAACGGATCAGGCTAGAGCGCAAAAAGAAGGCTCAGAAGCTAATGTACAGAGTTCCGAAGCCAATGTTAAAAGTGCTGAAAGTCAGTTAATCAACTCACGTTCTACTTTTGATAGAGTAGAAAAATTATATGAAAATAATAGTGTTGCAATAAGTGAATACCAACAGGCAAAAGCAGGTTTGGCATCAGCGAAAGCACAATATGATGCTGCCAAAGCACAACTAGCCTCAGCAAAAACTCAAGTGACTACATCTGGCAAACAAGTTCAGGCTGCAGATAATCAAGCAAGTTATACCAGATTAACCGCACCTATGAATGGAATCATTACTTCAGTTATGGTTGAGTCTAACGAAGGAGTTGGTGCAGGAAGTCCCATTGCAGTATTGAGTAGTGAGGGAAATCCTGAGATTGAAGTGGGTGTACCTGAAGTACTTATTAATAATTTTAAAAAGGGTCAACAAGTGACTGTTGAAGTGCCCTCTGCTCCAGATCAGAAATTTAGCGGAACTGTGCAAAAAGTAGCCTTTGCATCTGGAAACTCACCAACCTATCCAGTGATAGTTAGCATCGATGATTCAAAACGGGTTCGACCGGGCATGGCTGCTAATGTTACTTTTAAGTTTGGCTCTCAACAATCAAGTGCCAAAACATTGGTGATTCCTGCGGTATCTGTTGGTGAAGATGCTAAGGGGAATTTTGTTTTTTTAATTGATGAATCTAATGACAAAACATATGTTAAAAAACAACCTATCACCGTTGGCAAATTAACGTCTGAAGGGTTTGTAGTAACTGGAGGTTTAACGGTTGGTCAAAAAATAGCGGTAGCAGGATTACAAACCTTATTGGAAGGACAAGAAGTGAAGTTGCAGTAGGGAAGGAGATGGAAGATGGAAGGTGGGACAGGAGATGGAAGATGGAAGACAGGAGACAGGAGACGGAAGGTGGAAGACAGAAGACGGAAGATGGGAGGTGGAAGATTGGAGAACGAAGACGGAAGATGGGAGATGGAAGGTGGGAAAGGAGACGGAAGGTGAAAGACAGAAGACGGAAGATGGGAAACCAATTTATAATATAAAATAATCAGCAATGAAATTTAAATTTGAAAAATTAATTATTTGGCAAAAAGCAATGGATCTTGGTGAAGAGGTAAATACATTGGCTTATGTTTTTCCAAAAATGGAAATATTTAATCTCTCTTCTCAAATGCGGCGTGCAGTCGATTCCGTTGGTTTTAATATTTCAGAGGGTTCTATCGGACAATCAAACCTGCAGGCTAAAAAATTTATGGGCTATTCCATTAGGTCATTGGCTGAAGTGGTCACTTGCTTACATAAAGCAAAAAGACGTAAGTATATGAGTGAAGAGGAATTCGAAAAATTATATGACGATGCTTTCAACCTTATGAACATGATGATAGCGTTTAGAAAAAATATTAGATAAGACAGAAGACAGAAGACAGAAGACGGGAGTTTTCCTCAATCCTTGATCTAGCGATATAGAGCAATTCGATCTTCAAACTTCGGTCTATAGGCTTCGGTCTTCAAACTTCAACTTTTCGTCTTCAAAACTTCAAATACCAACAAATGAATCTTACAAAGTTTTCGATAGAAAAAAATAGAATCACATATACGCTTATTGCTGTTGTAATAGTATTAGGTATTTCTTTATACAATGGATTACCAAGAGACAGTATGCCGCCAATGACGATTAAAGTGGCAACAGTAGTATCCGTATGGCCAGGTGCTGCTCCAGAACGAGTGGAAGAGTTGGTCACTGATAAAATTGAAAAGGTAGTTCAAGAATTATCGGAATTAAAAGAAGTTTCAAGTACTTCCAGAACAGGTTTGTCGGTAGTCAAAGTAACACTAAAAGATGAAGTTTCGCCCGAAGCACTGCAAAGTATTTGGGACAGATTACGTAGAAAATTAAATAGCATTCAAAGTTTGCCATCAGGAGTCAGGCCCATGTTAAATGATGAAAGCATAGGCAAAGTGTACGGTATTGTTTTAGGTATGACGGGTGATGGATTTTCGTATGCTGAGATGAAAGAATATGTAGATGACTTAAGAGACGATTTAATAAAACTGGATAATGCTGCGGAGGTAGAATTAGGAGGAGAACAAGACGAACGTGTTTTTGTAGAATTTGATGATGCAAGGTTAAAAGAATATGGACTATCCGCACAAAAATTAAGTGCGATGATTTCTGCTCAAAATATATTAAGTACTGGTGGGCAAGTTAATGTAGAAGATGAGCGAATTGTATTAGAACCTACAGGAAATTTTGATGATCTTTCTGATATTGGCAACATGATAATTCCAGTTGGAAATGGAGGTCAAATGTTATATTTAAAAGACATTACAAAAATAAGAAAAGGATACATTTCACCAGCAACACAAAAGGTCAGTGTCAATGGAATGGATGCCATATCCTTGCACGTCTCCCTAAAAGAGGGTGCCAATATTATTGATTTAGGAGAAGAGGTCACAGGGGTAAAACAAAAATGGGACGCATCATTACCAGTTGGCTTGGAACTTCATACGCTATCGGCACTCGATGTGTATGTCGGAGACCAAATCAGTAGTTTTATGGTAAGTCTTTTCCAATCTGTGGCCATTGTATTTATAGTGATGTTATTTTTTCTTGGTTTTAGAACAGGAATAATTATTACCACCTTAATTCCATTGGTAATCGTAGCCACATTTATGGTGATGGGAATGATGGATATTGGTATTAATAAAGTGTCATTGGCAGCCCTTATCATGGCATTGGGAATGATGGTGGACAATGGAATTGTAGTGGCCGAAACCATAGTCGTAAAACTGGAACAAGGCATCAATAGGAAAGCCGCAGCCATACAAGCTTGTTCAGAATTGTTCACACCACTTTTGATTTCAACATTGACAACAGCAGCTGCATTCCTGTCATTTTATTTAGCGGAATCTATGATGGGTGATATTGTTGGGCCTATCTTTCTAGTCATCACCATTGCACTTGTTTCCTCTTGGTTGATCTCACTAACTGTAATTACAATGCTTTCATATATGTTTATGAAAGTGAAGCCTAAAGGCTCCAAGAAAAGTGTAATTGACCGTTCAATAGATTGGTTAAAATCGTATTACAAAGATCTTATTTTAGTCGCACTACACCACAAAGGAAAAACGATGTTATTGGTAGTTGGCATGTTTGTGATAGCCATGGTCGGTTTTACACAAGTTGCCTTTGTATTCTTTCCGGATAGTGATAGAAATATGATTACAGTTGATATCAATTTGCCATTAGGAACTAAGATCGAACGAACCACCGAAGTGGTATCTGAGATTGAGGCTTATATTGCCACAGAATTAAAAACCTCGGATACGAAGACGGAAGGGATTGTAGATTGGTCTTCCTACATAGGTGAAGGTCCGAGCTCATACGACCAAGGGTATAATCAAGATGAAGCCAATTCTAGTTATGGACATATCGTGGTAAACACTTCTAGTTTTGGAGCTAATAAAGATTTGATCAATCAACTGGATGCTTTTTGTTATAATAGTTTTCCTAACGCAGATATTAAGGTAGCCTTATTAGGAGCTGGTCCTCCGGGAGAACCTGTTGAGATTAAAGTAACGGGTGATAATCCAGACGAGCTTTCTGCGATTTCAGAAAAAGTGAAATTAAAGCTGACGGGTATTGCCGGAACCAAGAATATAAAAGATGATTGGGGACCAAAATCCAAGAAATTTATAATCGACATTGACCAAGTAAGAGCACAATCAGCAGGTGTATCTAGTCAAGATATCGCCATCTCTCTCCAAACCGTTTTAGATGGCTTTTTGACAGGGGAATATAGAGAGGATGATAAATCTATACCGATTGTGATGCGGAGTGATAAAAGCCAAGAACAAACATTAGAATCTATCGAAACTCTAAATATATTTTCTCAAAGTACAGGGCAAAATGTACCTTTATTACAAGTCGCAACCATAAAACCTGTTTGGCAATATGCTAAGATAAAGCGATTAGACCTCAATCGTACAATTACAATTATTAGTCAGCTGAGAGATGGTGCAAATGCAGCTGCTATAACTTCCGAACTGAAACCTTGGATAGATGAGCAGGCTAAGTCTTGGAGTCTTGGTTATAGTTATAAATTTGGTGGTGCAGACGAAAACGCTGCTGAAAACATGGGTGCCGTAATCGTCTGGTTACCGTTTTGCGGTTTTATCATTTTGATGTTATTGATTATCCAATTTAATTCCTTTAGAAAAATGATTATGGTGTATTGCACTATTCCATTATCCTTAATTGGGGTTTCTATCGGCTTACTTACTTTCCAAGAGCCATTTGGATTTATGCCCTTCCTAGGAGTTATTGCATTGGCAGGAATTATTATTAATAATGCCATCGTATTAATCGACAGAATAGAGGTAGAACAAAACGAGCTAAAAAGAAAAGAAGAAGATGCTGTTATTACGGCTTGTGTACAACGATTTAGACCTATTGTATTGGCTACATTTACAACAGTTTTGGGCTTGATACCCCTGTATCTGACTGGTGGAGAAATGTGGGAAGGAATGGCTGTTTCTATAATGATTGGATTGTTGTTTGGCACAATCATTACGTTGTTTTTTATTCCTGCTTTTTATAGTGTGTTATTTAAGGTGAGCTATATAGGTTATGAATTTGATGATAAGTTAATTGAAGATTAATATTCCCTTATATTTAAGATATATTATTCTGTAATTTAATAGCAAATTGTAGAGGTAGATTGTATTTGGTCTACCGAATCAATTTTTCGAAAGCTACTTTATTATTTTATTCATATATTTTAGTCTATGAAAAAGTTCTTCAAAGTACTCAAGTTCCTACTACTAGCCATTCTTTTGATTATCATTATTGGATTCGCAGTTGTTTATTTTATGAAGTCTAGTGCATCCAAGGCTAATATGTCACTCCTTGGTGGAGAAGCAATCGCTCTCTCTTATAATGGATTATCAATAAGAGACCTCAACAATAATGGGAAAGTGGATATCTATGAAGATCCAAGTGCTGATATCGATGCAAGAGTAGACGATCTGGTGAGCCAAATGAATATGGAGGAAAAAGCGGGATCTATGTTTATCAATATGATTGGGACTACGCCTAAGGGAGAACCTATGGAAAAACCTATCATTTCCCTAGATCCAATGAATATCATGATGTCGTTAATGTTGCCATCTAATTCTGAGATGATCGCTCGCAAGAAGATGAATAGCTTCAACATCCTCGCATCTCTTGATGCTGATCAAATGGCAAAATACAATAACTCCATTCAGAAAATGGCAGAGCGAACCAGACTTGGAATTCCTATTACGATAGCGACTGATCCAAGACATGGAACAGAAAACAATCCTGGTGCATCATTGTATACACCAGCGTTTTCTCAATGGCCTAGCTCACTTGGATTAGCTGCAACTAGAGATACCAATTTGGTGAGAGAGTTTGGTGATATTGCTCGTCAAGAATATGTAGCTTCTGGCATCAGACTGGCGCTGCATCCTATGGCAGATTTGGCAACGGAACCTAGATGGGGAAGAATCAACGGTACGTTTGGAGAAGATGCTAATTTGTCCGCAATCATGACCAAAGCATATGTGTTAGGATTCCAAGGTGATTCTCTTGGAGCGCGAAGTGTGGCTTGCATGACTAAGCATTTCTCAGGTGGTGGACCACAAAAAGATGGGGAGGATGCTCACTTTCCTTATGGCAAAGAACAGGTATATCCAGGAAATAATTTTGACTATCATGTCATCCCATTTATAGATGGCGCATTTCCTGCAAAAACCGCTCAAATCATGCCTTATTATGGAATTCCTGTGGACCAGACAAGTGAGAATGTCGCTTTCGGATTTAACAAAGATATCATCACTACTTTACTTCGTGATTCTTTGGGATTTGATGGTGTGGTTTGTACGGATTGGAATATTATCTCTGATTCTGGAATGGGGGAGGGCAGAGCTTGGGGAATGGAATCCTATTCTGTTAATGATCGAGTTCAAAAAGTAATAGATGCAGGATGTGATCAATTTGGAGGGGAATCAATACCAGAGGTCATCATGGAACTTGTCAAAAATAAAAAAATATCAGAAGGAAGAATTGACGAATCAGTCAAAAGGATCATGAGAGATAAATTCAGACTTGGTTTATTTGATAATCCTTATGTTGATGGCGCAGCAGCAATGAAAATTGTAGGCAAGACAGAATTCAGAGATAAGGGGAAAATAGCTCAAGCCAAATCTATGGTTTTGCTTAAAAATGAAAATCTCCTTCCGCTAAAAAAAGGTACAAAAATTTACACAGAAGGTATGCTTACACCTGAAGTCTTTGGAACTCATTTTACTTTAGTTAGCAGTCCAAAAGAGGCAGATGTTATTCTCAAGCGATTAAAAACTCCATATGATGAACGATCAGATTATTTTTTGGAGCGTTTCTTTCACCAAGGAAGACTGTACTTTACAGATGAAGAAGAAAAGCATATTCTAGATCTAATCAACCAAAAACCTTCTGTAGTAATTGCTAACTTAGAGCGCCCTGGCATCTTTACAAATATTAGCAAAGCTGCAGGAGCCTTCTTTGCAGAGTTTGGCACAAGTGATAAAATCCTTGCTGAAGTACTTATAGGTAACATCAAACCAGAAGGAAAATTACCTTTTGAGTTACCTTCTTCTAGAGCTGCAGTTGAAAACCAGAAAGAGGATGTCCCATATGATTCTGAGCAACCACTTTACCCGTTTGGACATGGACTTAGCTACTGAAAATTATAACCATCTTTGTTTGAATTAATTAAATTATATGATAAACGAAATCAACGATTCCCCTGAAAAGAAAAA
>CAJXUU010000306.1 GCA_913061325.1 uncultured Saprospirales bacterium
CTACACTATCCTCTTCGTCGGCAGCGTCAGATGTGTATAAGAGACAGGTTTCATATATAAACTGATAAAAAAACAGGAATTGACAGTATTGCCCAAAAGTTTGAATATAAGCGATGCCTTTTACACAGCTATTGATGTTTGAACATCAAGAAGTATATCAAAATCTAAGAAAAAACTGAAAAGAAGATCATATTAACACTAAACTACATATGTTTCGCTAAATTTGCATTCCAAATAATCCTACCACCAAATCAGCTTTTTGTAATTCTAAAATCAAAGTAAATTGACATTAATAAAATCGATCTCTGGTATCAGAGGTACTATAGGAGGAAAACCAGGTACTAATTTAACACCAGTAGACATTGTCGAATGTACTGCAGGATTTGGTACATGGATAAAAAAGAGGCATTCAAATCCTAAAGTTATCGTTGGTAGAGATGGTCGTATCACTGGAAAGCTTGTGAGCGATCTAGCTGTAAATACTTTAATCTCCATGGGAATTGATGTCGTTGATCTTGGATTAAGTACTACTCCTACTGTAGAAATAGCAGTAACAGAGGAAAAGGCATCAGCTGGAATAATATTCACCGCGAGTCACAATCCAAAACAGTGGAATGCGCTGAAGTTTCTAAATAGTAAAGGAGAATTCATTTCTGCAGCGGATGGCCAAGAAATCATCGATTATATATCTGGTGGTGATCTTGAATTTGTTGAGGTTGACGATATTGGAAGTGTATCCCAAGATGATAGTTACATTGATAAGCACATTGATATGATTCTTGATCTTGACTATGTGGACGGTGATCGTATTCGCGCAAAGAACTTCACAGTTGTGGTAGATTGTATCAATAGTACAGGTGCAATAAGCGTTCCTCCCCTTCTAGAAAAGTTAGGATGTAATATCCACCTTATCAATGAAGAGATCACAGGAGAATTTGCTCACAATCCAGAACCAAGACCAGAGCATCTTATTGATTTATCAAATAAAGTAAAAGAACTAAATGCAGACCTCGGAATATCAGTAGATCCTGATGTAGATAGATTAGCCTTCGTTTGTGATGATGGGTCAATGTTTGGTGAAGAATATACACTCGTTGCAGTAGCGGATAGTATATTGACCAAAAAGCCTGGCAATACAGTTTCGAATCTTTCTTCTACTAGAGCATTAGCCGATGTTACACACAAGCATGGCATGAAATATACAGCATCCGCAGTTGGAGAAGTCAATGTGGTAAATGCGATGAAAGAAACAAATGCTGTAATCGGTGGGGAAGGAAATGGAGGAGTTATTCTTCCAGATTTACATTATGGAAGAGACGCTTTGGCAGGAATAGCACTTATGCTTGATTTATTAGCTGGTAAAGGAATATCTATATCAGAACTTAAAAAGACTTATCCGGATTACACAATCGTAAAAGATAAGATTAAACTGACTCCAGAAATTGATGTCGATCATTTACTTGCTGAGACGGCTAAAGTGTATGCTTCAGAAAAACTAAATACGGTAGACGGTTTAAAAATAGATTTTGATAATGGTTGGATTCATATGCGTAAAAGTAATACAGAACCCATCATAAGAGTATATAGTGAAGCTGCAAGTGCTAAAGATGCACAGGCCCTTGCTGAGGGAATTAAAAAAGAAATTGACAAAATTCTAAATTAGTTGTCTATCTCAACAATTTAAATGGCACAAACTTTATTATCCTCGCCTTTGCAAGGATTTACAGATTATAGATTTCGCAATGCCTTCAATAAATATTTTGGAGGAATTGATACGTATTACGCCCCTTATATCCGGCTCAATGGTAAGATGGTCATCAAACCAGTGTATGAACGAGACCTTCAACTGAAACATAACAAAGCTATAGAAGTTATCCCACAAGTGATGACTTGCAATGCTGATGAATTTCTATTTGTAATCAAGTATGTCCAAAGTCTAGGGTACACAGAACTCAACTGGAATCTTGGCTGCCCCTACCCTATGGTAATCAATCGTGGTATGGGATCTGGACTAATTGCTGATCCAGACAAAATCGACCATATCTTAAAAAGAGCTCATGAAGAAACAGACATTACCATCTCTATGAAAATGAGAATGGGCTATGATAACTGTCATGAAATTCTAGATACATTTCCGATTTTAGAAAGGTATCCCATCAGAAATATCGCAATCCATGCACGTATAGGAAAGCAGTTGTATGAAGGAGGAGTTGACTTAGAAGGTTTCCAAAGGTGTCTTGACACAAGTGCTCAAAAGATCTACTACAATGGAGATATAACTACCGTAGATCGTTTTAGAGAGATGACAGATCGATTCCCTTCCATTGATCATTGGTTAATTGGTAGAGGGCTTATAGCAGACCCTTTTCTTCCTCAAATGATAAAAGATAATACTACAGCGTATCCAGAAGATAGGTGGGAGATCTTCAGTAAATTTCATAACACATTATTTTCTGAATACGAACAAAAACTAAGTGGAGCCAAACACGTAATCATGAAGATGGTCAGCTATTGGGAGTATTTTGCTCAACCACTACCGAACCCAAAGAAGATTGTCAAAATGGTAAAAAAAACAAAGACAATTGAAGATTACGATAACGCTGTAGCGCAGATATTTGAAATGGTCAGAAATGAATAATGATCTTGTACTTATCCTTAATCAGAAGAATAGGACTTAGCCATACATAAAAACCTCTTTTAAATATGATTTTACATGAATATGGGGACTTTTTTCTAACTTATTTTTCCGCTCGCCGCTCAGACGTTCATTTCTTTCTTGAAAAATGAAACTGACGAGTGTTTGCTAGCCCGAGAATTTGCAATTCTCTACACTAGCCGACGTGTTTGTTTTACAAATCACTTGGCTACGCAAGCCATGTCTTTACCAAAGAATTCAAGTACTTAATTGCTTTCTTCAAACAGTCAACGAACTGTGTAGCGAATGGCACATTCATGGGCAGTTAAGAGCTTCTTAACGGAATTTTATAAATTATTTCCTAAAAATCTAAATGCTAATTTAACCTATGTAATCCTATGTTGTTCTAAAAAAGTTTGATTTAAGGCTTTTCTCACAGGTACATTTAATATTGCTGAATGTCCCTACTTAGCTATGTCTATTGACATTTAACACATCTCTAAGTATTCATTTTTATATTCTCTTATTTACTAATATATCTTTACTATTTTTGTGCTTGCAAAATTCAATACAAACATTTTGTGTGTTTGATGAGTTACCTTCTTGGATAAACAGTACCTGATAGTACTGAAACAATAAAACTGAACATACAAAATGTCAAGAGAAATAAAATTAGGAGCATTTGCTTTCATCGTGTTGATTGTTAGTATTTGGGGATACACATTCTTGAAAGGGAAAAATCCATTAAAAAAATCATTTACATTCGAAACGGTATATTCAAATGTAGCTTCATTATCTAAGTCTTCGAAGGTATTAATCAATGGATATGTTGTCGGCTCTGTTCTCGATGTAGAATTAAACAAAGAAAACTTGAAAGAGATGATAGTTTCTTTCAATGTTGAAGGTGATTTCAAAATTCCAAAAAATGCTATTATACAACAAATTAGTGATGGTGTTATGGGTGGTAAAGTATTAAGCATATCATTTGATAAGCAATGTACTGAGGCCGATTGTGCAAAAAAAGGAGATAGGTTGCAAGGCGAAATTCTTGGACTTTTAGGGTCTATGATTGGCACTGGAGAAGTAAAAGAATATGCATCTGCCTTTGGTTCTGAATTAAGTAATGTAGTTTCTGGAATCGGAACAGAAAATGGAGAAGGGGCCATCAATAAGACGGTATTAGAACTCCAAAAAACAATGGAGACCATGACTAAGTTGACCGAGACTACAAATAGAATCATGAATCAGTCTGCAAGGAATTTAACGAAGACGATGGAAAATATGGCTTCTATTACTGGAAATCTCGCTGAAAGTAACGCACAAATAACTGAGATGCTTCAAAACTTCAATCAAGTAAGTGCTCAGTTGAAAGATGCAAATGTTGGCAATACAATCACTTCAACAACGAATACTTTAGATGAAGCTAAAAAAGCAATAACACAACTGCAAGGAACAATCACCAATGCTGACACTGCAATGAAAAGTTTAAATTCATTGATGGCAAAAGCAAGTACTGGAGATGGTACAATGGCTATGTTGCTTAATGATAAAGAGCTATATAATAATCTAGAATCTACGTCAAAAAATCTTTCATTTTTACTGCAAGATTTTAGACTTAATCCTAGTCGGTATGTAAAAGTATCTGTCTTTGGAGGCAAGAACAAAGATCCTTATGTAAAGCCAGAAAACGATCCAGCATTTGAGAAGAAATAATAATTTATAACCAGAACGTCTCTATTTAATTTCATACGTCATGAATCTAAAACAGCCCCTAGCTCTCAGCGAAGAATTTAAGGCTGTTATTGATCAATTAGAACATACCAACGATAATTTGTTTATCACTGGTCGAGCTGGAACTGGTAAGTCTACGCTTCTTCAACTATTTCGAAATACAACAAGAAAAATAAGCGCTGTACTTGCTCCTACTGGTATTGCTGCACTTAATGTAAAAGGTCAAACCCTACATTCCTTTTTTGGTTTCCCTCCTAAGATGATCAATAGATATGATATCCAGCGCAGGAAAAACTGGAGAATGTATACCAAATTAGATGTCATAATCATAGATGAAATATCAATGGTACGAGCAGACATGCTAGATAATATTGATATTTTCTTGAGAGTAAACAGAAATATAGATGCTCCATTTGGAGGTGTACAGATGGTATTTTTCGGTGATTTATTCCAACTGCCTCCCGTGATTGCTAGTGATTTTGAAAAAAGACATTTTGTTACACATTATGAAAGTCCATACTTCTTTTCCGCAGACGTAGTGACCAAGACGGACTTCGAATTTACAATGATCGAACTACATCAAGTATTTAGGCAAGATGAAAGAAAATTCATTAATTTATTAGATAGCATCCGACTCAACCACTTCGACTATGATGACATGGAAGAACTCAATGAGCGAGTTGTTGACTTACCAGAAGACGCTGAATACTATATTACGCTTACCAGCAGAAACAAAACGGCTGACGAAATCAATACAGAACAAATTAACAAATTAACCAGTGAGCCATTCACCTATACTGCAAACTTAACTGGGAATTTTAATCCTCGGTTATTCCCAACAGATCCGGTGCTAAAGTTAAAAGAAGGATCTCAAGTTATGTTTCTCAAAAACGACCTTCAAAAAAGATTTGTCAATGGTTCTATAGGGATTGTGCGAGACTTGACACCAAACAAGATTGTAGTTTCTGTCCTTGATGGATATGAGGACACCAAGACTTTCGAGTTAGAAAAGTGGGAATGGGAAATAATCAAATACAGTAATGATCCAGCTAACCCACTTTCAATATCAACGGATACGGTTGGAACTTTCAAGCAGTATCCTGTAAAGTTAGCTTGGGCAATTACCATCCATAAGAGTCAAGGTAAAACATTCGATAAAGTCATCATTGATCTAGGAGGTGGTGCATTCGAATATGGACAAACCTATGTAGCGCTCAGTAGATGTCGTACGTTTGATGGCATCATACTCAAGCGACCTATCAATCCACGTGATATTAAAGTGGATGAACGTGTTCGAGACTTTTATGAAATGAAGAGATATTATTCGTAATGTTTCTAGGGATATTCATTAATACCTAATATCCTTATTACACCATTTCTGTTTGAACATTTTCACATATATTCAAATAGAATTGGTATTCAGTGTCATACTTTTCATCTCAACTTGTCACTATCTTTTACAAACCTGTAATTTGCTGATAACCAGATCATTAAAACTATTAAAATTCCTACATTGAGATAATATGTAAGGTTATAACACTATAGATTGGGACATCGTCCCAAGGCTATAGATACATATTATTCGTATCCTGAAGGGATACCACTATCTGTAAGATCAATTTACAGATCATATGTTTTGGGCAACTAACCATAGAAATTAGTGGTATCCCTGCAGGATACAAAAATATTTTTTTTACGTGCATGGGGTTCTACCCTATACTAAAATGTTATTGCCCTACAGGCAATCCAAATATTACTCTTACTTCTGAATATTTCTTTCTAGACCCTTACATGTTGTATAACACAATACAGCTACATCTCACTTAATGTAAGTAATTCACTGCAATAACATTTGTTATCCCACTACTTTTTTGAGTTTCTATCCTAATCCGATTAAGTGGGACACCTTTAATTTTCAGATATGCGGTTGCAGCTCCAAGTCTATTATTAGACAATTTACTCATAGTTGAATTGTCGTCAATAAAATGTGATGTCAATAACACACTAAGGTTAGAGTTTGACTTTAAGTGCGATGCTACTTCATTCAATTTAATGATCATCGCTCTATCGAGTGTTGCAAAACCTGGTTGAAAATTAAGCATTACTTTCTCATTAGATACGATTGCATAACTTCCTTTAACTAAAGTTTCGCTAACGATAGCATTCGGTTTTGAGCTAGGCAATGGCATCACTTTCTTAGTGTTATCAAGTTCGTAGCCTGCCATATAATTAGCAGGTGCTGGCCCTATGAAGGATTTGATCTTGTCACCAGCTAGTTCAACCTTTATGGGTTGACTGTTGTACAAGATTATTTTCTCTTTTTCAGAATTGGAAATTGGTGCGTGTTGTGCTGAGATTGATGCAGACACAAATGCAAGTACTAAAGTATAAGCACTTAATAATTTTAAGTTGTTCATGATTATTAGTTTTGTTTATGAACTAATATTGGGTATTTACTATTTGCTTAAAACGTTCATGGATCATAATCCATAAACTTTATGAAAACTTCTTTTACTTCCAAGGATTTTGAATTTCAAAAGTTGGAAATTAAGGAAATTTTTAATTGAAACACAACACACATAGAATTTATTGTAGTTACTCAACTAATCCTCTGCCTTCCTTATTCAATTTTCCCGAGTCGATTAACTCTTTCATCAACTTATCAAGAACACCATTGACAAACTCTTTACTCTGTCTCTTATACACATCTGACGCTGCCGACGAAGAGGATAGTGTAGA
>CAJXUU010000307.1 GCA_913061325.1 uncultured Saprospirales bacterium
ATATAACAGTATTATTAGGTCCTGGATAGGATATTAAATACTCTCCTACCATTGTCGTATAATCAATTACAATTGCATCCGTAGAATAATTAAAAGTAAATTCTATTTGTCCATCGGCATATTCAACATTGGTAGGACAAAGATCCTGAACTACAGGATTTTCACCACCAAAAACACATGGTTGATGATCACCGTAGCTCACAATTATTGAAAAATCTTGAAAGTTGAAATCCTTTATATTGGGTGAAGAATAAAATGCTTCCAACACATTATTCCCATCATCATCAACCGTTTCTCTTGTGAACTCTAGTACCGCATATTCATCCGAAAATAGGTTTGTCGTACCACTTCCAGTTGCATTAATTATAGCTATTGATATTGGGTTTGGGATTTGGCTTACATCAATATTATCACCCTCAAAAGATACAACTAAACCCTCTCCTTGTCTTACCTTAATAGTATACGGACAACCAATCGGATAATACGGCGGATCAATACAATCCGGCAACCCATTATCATTATAATCCATGGGTAGATCCCCTTCATACTGACCTCCAATGTCTAATGGGTCCCCGTCTGGTATACCTGGACATACATCACAATTTATTAATTTACGAGCGTCATCGGCGCCTGGATCAGTTTCATTGCCTATATAATCAACAAATACAGTGGTTTGGCCAAATCCAAAAAACTCCTTTTCTACCATTATTGTGTTTCCATCTTCATCCTCTTGGACAACTCCATTTATCACAAGAGGTACAGTTTGGATCACACCAGGACCAAGTTCACATTCTTCACAATCATATACTCCATCATCATCGCTATCTATGTATACACCAGCGCACTCACAGTCTTGTGTAATCACATCATCATAGGTGCATGATTTACCATCGTCACAGACATCTCCTGGACCGGATGGTGTGCCGTAGCCTTCTTTGGTGAATTTAGGATCTATAACTGTATCTGGACACTTATCCCAACAATCCATAATCCCATCTCCATCCGTATCTATTTCATCATATGGAATATAGCCTTCGTTAGGTACTCCAAATTCATCAAATTCATCTAAAATTAAATTACCCTCATCATCTTCTGCTGGCCCACATTGATCAATAAGATCGCAAAATCCATCCCCATCACTATCTATGGTCTCTGACGGTTCCCCATTGGGTAGCATCTGTTGCTCACACGTACATGGCACCTCATCCCCTGGGTCATAGGGGTCATAGTTAGGATTAGACGCTATCCCATAGATGATGCATGGATCAGCATTGGCTGGTGGACATTCTACAAAGTGGAAGCCAGGCAGACTTTGTGTGTTTCCTTCTGCATCCAAAACTAGATTTCCATCTTCGTCCACAACGGCATTGGCTATATCTGTCGTACATTCGTCACCTATGACTACAGGGTCTTCACATCGGTCATCAACTAAATTGATCGCCTGCGTTTTTTTAACGATACAATCACAACTACAGTCTAATTCAAAATAGATATAACATTTTTCACTTCCTGAGTAAAAATGACCAGCTTCATTGTAGTCAGTTTCATCAAGTAAATAGCCATCTTCTTGGGCATCAGCAAAGCACCCTGACACTACAGGATTATTACTGTCATCAGGATTGGTTCCGACTAGGACTCCAGGATTTACTGTGTAAAGGAGCATATTGAGAATCGTTGCTCTTTCTTTCATTTCGGTAGCAGTATATGGTTTACCAGTAAGGCAGTTTTCACAAATATATTCACCCCAACCTTCAGTACTAAAAATCCAACTATTATTGTTCCAAAATATATAAGGATTCCCATCGATCCAAGTATTTTTATTACATGGATCTGGATCCAACATATCTACGATGCCGTCCCCATCTTCATCATATTTATTAGGAAATCCTGCAAGCTCATTGGCAAGTAATGGAAATGGGAGATATGCCAACATGTCTTGATTAATGGCTCCTGATGGGAGTATTAACTTTTGGCGTAATTCAGTAGTAAGCAAAGCTAGATCATTGATCATCACCTTATCCGTAGAACAGGGTAAAAAATCAACTATAAAATCACAATAAGAGATATCCTCTGGTTCACATTCAACAGATATCTCATCTTCCTTACAATCCGGAATTCCGTCATTATCAGAATCTAGATAGTCAGGATAACCTGGACATTGATCCAGTGGATCACATACCATATCATTATCAGAATCTATGAATGTACCTACACAGTTACAGTTTTCATCGTATTGATCGTTGATGGTGCATTCCCAGCCGTCGTCGCATCGGTGTTTGCAGTTTGCATCTGTGAATGGTATTTCCCAAAGACCAAATCCATTATTAATATCTGCGTATATAAATTCCAATTCAGAATTTGATATTGTAATTGTTGCAATAGGGGTTTCATCGACTTCTAAAGAAAATGTCCCTAAATTATAAATATTAAAAACTTTTTTTGCATTATCAGGTGAATTACAAGTCGAACAAGGGTTTCTTGATTGAGAACCAGGCTTGCTATTTATCAGACCTCCAGTTGTACCAAAAGATAAGCAGATGGGAAATAATTTCACATTAGCGGGCACTAAACTTGACAACTTCACTTCAACACCATTTTTTTGAACATAAATTTCTCTTATTTCTGGACATTTATTTTTATCTATCCTCGTTTTTATTTGATAATCACAAATCGGATCCAGACATTCTTTAACCCCATTGAAGCTATTATTACAATTACTTTCAATTTGTATTTCAAAAATATTAGTGCCGGTAATCTTAAAAACTCCATTCTCTATATGGATAAAATCAAAAGGGATATCATTTTTATTGAGCCAATATGCTAGATCTTGTTTGAGCTCATCATAGCTAGAGATATTAGTTCCATCACCTGGGACATAAGGAAAATGAAATCCATCCTCTTGAGAAAGAGTTATCCAAGAACTAAATTCTGATGGCTTAACCAATATCTCATTAAGATCTATACATGAGGCATCATCAAATACGACCTCTACAAAACAAAACTGAGTACCACATTCATCATCACATCCATCAGGTATACCATCTCCATCTGCATCAATATTATCATCATACAATACATTATACCCCTGCTCCGCTGGTAAATTTTCTGGACAAATATCCTCATCATCACATACTCCATCTTCATCTCTATCATTTGACTCTAGCACTATACATTTGCAGTCATTATTATCATAACTAGTATATGTCACAGTAGCACATACATCAGGTGAGTCACAAGGTTCTCCGACAATACAATCGGCATCTTCTGTGACAACCTCATATATACATCCTCCTTCACATTTTACAATTGCTTTAAATCCAACTCCAATATGGGGTACAGGGCCAAATTTTATATTTTCGTCACTTAGATTAATACCGTTAGCATCAACCTTGATGAATGGAGTAATAATTGATAGAGTCTTTACATAGATACTGGTTACTGTACAATTATCGTTATCATAGGGAGCAAACCTCACATAGTACCCAGCAAAGGCCTTTGTATCTTCACACTTCTCCATATCAAATCCTGCATTACCTGCATAGAGTGTTATAGTGCTACCATAATCTTTACCATTGATAAAGAGGATATTTCCTTCGGTTCCACATGCATTACAAAAACTGTCATCATAAGTCGTACTGGTCGTGAACGAATGTCCATTATACACTGCCCACTTCTGCAGATCATATGCTAATCTGTTGAGGTTTTTTAGCGTATAAGGAATATCAATGTCTTGCCCGTAATAGCTGCAGTTATCTTCAATACAATAAGGAAAATGAAAAAAGTTGTCTTCAAAATCCCCAAGTTCAGCTTTATAATTTTTAGTACTATTGATGTATGTACCGTTTATCACCAGGGCATTGATCTTATCTTCATCTTTAAATTGCGCACAATAATTATATACAGTTTTAAATGAAGGTTCGGTGTCATATATCAAAGAGGGTGGTTGATCGCAGCACAGTTCTTCTCCACTTGCTGATATCTGTGTATTTTCGCTTGGACAATCTATACAATCCGGTATACCGTCCCCATCTTCATCGGGGTGCTGTATTGGATTATCTATGATACATTGACAATAAGCATCTAAGTAACCATTATAGACAAGGGTATTGTCACATTCATCCACAACAGGGCAAGATTCACCAATTACACATCCTCCGTCGACAGGATTGGTGTAAGCCTCTGCAGTACATACTCCACATGTTATCGTGACACTATATACACCAGCGAGTGAAGGTACTTGTATAGCACTAGAGATCTCTCCAGTGTTCCATTCATATGTTGGTTCTCCACCACATTCTTCTGATAAAGTCGCCTCCAGTGTAAATGGATTAGCTAAGTCCTCACAAGGGTCAGGGTTATAGAAGTATTTATTTACAAAATTATTACCACCCCATACAAAAGTCATACTTTGAAGAATTGTTGGTAATTCTACATTTCCATAATGTACAGGCCCTTTTATATCTTGGTATACTGGTACTTCACCATTCTCAGTATCAATTAATAAGTAATCTAAGCAACCGCCTGAATTAGGATTTGGACTAAGATACATGTCTCCTTCCCCTATCTCATCAAGATATATAGCTATATCATTTAGGTATATCTGTGGCAACAATTTAGGTAGTGCTCTATCTATCAAGTATGGGAAATTAAATCCATCAATTTCATTGTTAGATGCATTCAGTAATTTGGGTTGACCATTGTCAATGATAGATATAGATTGTAAGAAGATATCTACAGTCACTTCAGGATCAATAAATATAGGATCATTCAATAACAAGCAATAAGAACATGATTCGTTACTTGTCTCTATATTGATCGAAGCGGTCAAGTCGTCGCAATTCACATCTGGATCGCAAGCATCTGGGATACCATCACCATCAAGATCAATGTTATCATCTCCTAATGGACAAATGTCTTCGCCATCACAGAATCCATCACCGTCACTATCAGGGAGTGGTAACCCTACACAATTACACTCCTCGTCGTAGGTGAAATTGATGGTACATATCTCATCTTCTGCACAAGGAGAACCAAAAGTACATTCTTCACAATTGTTTCCATATACGTCAGTATATGTACAACCATCCATACAAGTTGCTGACACCTCTAGACAGTATGCTAGGTACCCGTTATTATTGTAAGGTATATATGCAGTATGAGATTGAGTGCCATCGCTCCATGTATAGATGGGTAGTATAGTCGTAACATTGCCATCTTCGTCTACAGTCTCAGTCTCACAATCGACAATAGCTGTTACATTGATACCGATAGGTGTCATACCTTCATCACAGCCATCTGAAGAAAATGGAAAAGAGAGTTCTTCTATGAAGTCATTATAACCATTTATCTTTACGAATTCTACATTTGAATTATTGACTATAAAAGTATTATATTTTATATTAAAAGAATTCGGAACATAACAAGGATAAGCATCTGTTAATCCAGCCGAAGCTGAACCTTCATCTCCCAGCCATGTTGATATATGACTTGCCAATGTAGAAACAGAAGGAAGTCCATCACAAGAAATAGTTCCATTACTGGTACAGTATGGAAAATCAAATCCCTGACTATTTAGACCTTTATTGAGTTGAAAAGGTGATCCGTCTTCTAATATTACATCAACAGAAGTTATCACAAATTTAGAATACACATCAAATGATGGTAGACAAGCATCGTAATCGCAAGAAGATTTATAAACTATATCTTCTGTAAAAGCAAAACCTAAATTTTCAATATTAGTCCCATGACATTCACAATTCTCTTGAACCTCGTCATTTTCCGTACAATCTAACCCATCATTACATGCCAGTCCAACCAAACACCCATTGGTATTATAATACGCTGTATAAATACATTCTCCACAAGTGATAATCACACTATATGTTCCTGCCTGAGTAGTCACTACTATGTTTTGAGTAGTACTACCATCGCTCCATTCATATGAAATATCATACTCACAATCTGATATACTAGCTGTAAGTGACACTTCATTATACACAGAAGTAGAGGACACGCTTATTACAGCTTCTTGTTTGCAGTCATCCTCATCACAATCAGTGATCGGAAGTCCCGTATTATCATCTATTATTACATCTCCTTTACAATTACATTCTGCATCATATATATCACCATCGGTACATGGGTCACCGTCATTACATGCAGCTCCTATAATACATGGGTCATTAGTACAATCTATAATTACATTACCAAATGCATCAGTTAAATAGAATCCTATACAACAAAAATCACCCCATGCAATATCAAAATAAGTACATGGATTTCCGTCATCACATAGTGTTCCTGGTGTACATGGTCCGTCATCGCAATCTTCCGTTCCTACGACCTCTCCTCCTACACAGTTACATTCTGAATCATACGTATCTAAAATGGTGCAGGCATCTCCGTCATCGCAAGGTGCTCCAATTACACAATCTTGAGCATTTAAGTTATAGTAAGCGCTAAAATCACATCCATCAGCACATATAACAGTAACAACATAGGTTGCTTCTAAATTGGTAATAACAATTGTGGGACCAACTTGTCCAGTATTCCATAAGAAAGTAGGATCTTCACCGTCACATATTTCTTCGTCAATGGTCATGGTTACTGTCACCTGTCCTGTACCATTAGAATAATCCCCTATGACTGCGAAATTTGTTGTAAATGAATATTCAGGATCTACATCAATACAATTACAGTTCTGATCATAGTATGCTAGACCAAAACAAGAAGTTCCTTGGCAAAGGCCTCCTTGTATACAATCATCATTACTTCCTCCGCTGAGTGCTACATATTGACAGCCTGTAGGACATGTCAAAGTAACACTATAAGAAACGGATTCATTCACATAAGGAATCGAAGCTGTAGTAGCGCCGCTGGACCATAAATAGGTCACACCTTCTGGGCAATCCACCTCGGTCACATCTACATAAAGTATTTGATCTGCAGCATTATGTATTAGATCGATAGTTCCTCCACAAGGTTGATTTACATCACAATCATC
>CAJXUU010000308.1 GCA_913061325.1 uncultured Saprospirales bacterium
AGATTTCTGCCTGTCTCGTGGGCTCGGAGATGTGTATAAGAGACAGATTAAAAAGGAGTCTACAAAATTCAAAATATTGGACCCACAAGAAACGGGTGTCAATGCCATGAATAAGGTAGAAGAGACAGCAAATTTTAATTATTATCTATGGTCTGCTTTGTATATGGGGTCAGGAGTTGGCGTTGCTGATTTTAATAACGATGGACTGCCAGATATCTATATGGGACAAAATATGACTCAAGATAAATTATACATCAACAAAGGAAGTATGAAATTTGAGGATATCTCAGCTACTGCATTACCTGCTAATATACAGTGGACTTCTGGAGTGTCTGTTGTGGATATAAATAATGATGGGTGGATGGATATCTATGTTTGCTCTTTTGGGCCTAGCACAAATCCTGCAGATAGAAAAAATAGGTTATTAGTAAATCAAAAGGATAATACTTTCAAAGAAATGTCCAAAGATTATGGTATAGATGACATGGGATATACTGTAATGGCTACCTTTTTTGATATGGATAAAGATGGAGATAAAGATCTATATGTTGTAAACCAGCCAATGGATGCAAAATTATCTCAAGTAAAAGGAATCAAACAACCAGATACTAGCTATGATTACAGTGATAAGATTTATATCCGTAACAATAGTGGAAGATATATAGACAAATCAAAGGAACTAGGAATTGATAATAATGCATTTGGTTTGAATGTTTTAGTAAATGATATTAATGAAGATGGATGGCTTGATTTATATATTACCAATGATTATGAAAAACCTGATTACATTTATATAAATCAAAAAGGCACAGGGTTTGTAAATGAGCTGGAACAAAGAACGGGTCATATTTCAAATTTTGCAATGGGAAGTGATGTTGCAGATATTAATAATGATGGTTTAAATGATATAATTACCTTGGATATGGCTTCTAGCGACCATTATAGATCAAAAACCAACATGAGCGGTATGGATGAAGCATCATTTTGGAGTAATGTAGATAAAGGAAATTACTACCAATATATGTTTAATGCATTACATCTGAATCAAGGTGAAGGATATTATAGTGAAATTGCGCAGATGGGAGGTATAGCTCAAACTGACTGGAGTTGGAGTGTAATTTTAGAAGATTTCAACATGGATGGACTGAAAGATGCTTATGTTACGAATGGTATAAAAAAAGATGTTCGTAATAATGATTTTACTCAGGCTTTTATTTCAGAATTAAAACGAGGCAATAGAGAGCATAATCCAATTGAATTAATGGAAAAGATGCCATCTAATCCAGTTTCAAATTACCTGTATGAAGGAAAAGGTAAATTAAGATTTGAGGATGTTACAGAAAAAAGTGGCGCTTATGGCCCTGATTTTTCAACAGGTTGTGCAGTCGTAGATCTTGATAGAGATGGTGATTTGGACATCGTAGCATCTGTATCTGAGACGCCAAGTAAAATCTTAGAAAACCAGACACCACACACAAGTAAATTATTTAGGTACAGTATTAACTCCTCACTTTGGAATGAATTCTTAAATTCAAAATTTGTTATCGAAACAAATTGTGGGATTCAACGAAAAGACATAGTACCCGCTAGAGGATACAATTCATCTTGTTGGGATCAGGTAATCTTTGCAGTGCCATTGGAATGTGAGATAACTGATAGTTATATTTCTACGATTTATGGTGATATCTATGAATTACCATTAGAACAATCTGATAAAGCCTATGAGTTGTCAAAAGACAATCTTAAAAAGGTTGAGAAGACCAATCAAAATACAAAATCAAAATATTTTGCAGAATCAGACGCTTTGAATTATACGCATCAAGAAAATGAATATAATGATTATAAAGTTGAGGTGTTGCTTCCACATAAACTTTCTGAAAATGGACCTTGTACAGGAACTGCGGATGTAGATGGTGATGGAACAGATGAATTATTTATAGGAGGTAGTATAGGGCAGCCCGCTAAACAAATGAGAATAGAGTCAGGTAAATGGACAAGTATAAATAACTCATTTTGGGAATCTATCAAATCTTCCGAAAATAGAAATTTTACGTTTTTTGATGCTGATGGTGATGGAGATAAAGATATTTATTTAGTGAATGGAGGAAACGAATCCGTGGCAAATGGTAATGGTTGGCTGGTCGATCAGTTATTGATTAATGATGGGAAAGGAAATTTCTCTACAGATGAGCGCTTACCTAAAATTGGAAAGAACACTTCAAAAGCAATCGCTATAGATATTGATTCTGATGGCGACCAAGATTTAGTAGTGTTTGGAGGACATAAAATAGGAGCCTACCCAGAGAGTTTCTCTTCTTATATTTTGGAAAATAAGAATGGGAAATTTACAACGAATAGTGAATTAGCGATTGGGTTAGAAGAGATAGGGCTCGTATCTGATGCTGTGGAAGTAGATTATAATCAGGATGGGAATTTAGATATAGTGACAGTAGGAGAGTGGTCCATTCCTCATGTTCTAATTTCTGATGGAAAGAAATTAAAATTGGATATGCCAGTTGAATTGTCAAATCTATCTAGTTGGTGGAATACGATTGCAGTCGGTGATTTTAATGATGACGGACGCTCAGATTTAATACTTGGATCTTTTGGAGATAATAATAAGTTTCATCCAAGTATAGAAAAGCCATTAGAAATATTCGGAACAGACTTCGATGGTTCTGGAACAAATGATATTGTTTTGGCAAAACACTATAAAGATAGAGTGGTACCCACAAGAGGAAGAGAATGTAGCAGCCAACAAATTCCTGATATCAAAGAGAAATTCCCAACATATAATGAATTTGCACTCGCAGGAATCGAAGATATTTTAGGTGAGGATAACATTAAGAGAAGTGTACATAAAAAGATAACAGGGATGAGCCATAAAATAATATGGAACACAATGACTGGATGGAAAATAGATAACCTGCCGGCTGAATGTCAGATTTCTCCATTGAAATCGCTAGCTGTATTAGATGTTAACAATGATGGAATAGATGATGTAGTAGGGATAGGTAACCATTATGGCGCCGAAGTAGAGACAGCTAGATACGATGCGGGATATGGCTGGGTTTTATTAGGTAGTAAGAATGGTAAAGTCAAATACAGGTCTGCAATTGAGAGTGGTATTTGGCTGCAAGGAGATGGTAGGTCATTAGAAGTTGTCAAACAAAGTAAGAATGATGAGCTATTAGCGTTTTTTAATAATGATAAAGCTAAAAGTTACATTCTGAAATAGTAAGCTCTTAATGCAAAAGGCATGTTGCAACAAATAATAAATTAAAAAGGCTTCGATAATTCGAAGCCTTTTTAATTTATTAAGATGATGGGGATAGTTTATCCACCACACTCAACTCTGAGTTTTTTCATTTGAGTCTCCCAGAGATCTTTTTGTTCTTCAACTTCGTCATCGTCACAAAAGTCAGTCAATTCCATTACAGTTTCATTTGTAATATTAGACTTATACATTTTAAAATCTAGATATTCGTCAGGATCATCAGCATCATGCCATTTGAATCTTACTCTTTCTTCTTCTATATCGTCGACCATCGTGGCTATTTCCTCAGAACCATCCCAACTAAACGTATAGACGTCATCTTGGATATCTACTTCATCACAAAACCATCGAACCAAAGTTGCTGGGTCAGTTAGAAAGCTGTAGAGGATCGCTGGGGATGCTCTAAAGATGAATTCTATTTCAATTTTTTTTCTTTCCATTACAAAAAATACTTTATGTAAATCACTATTATTAAATAAATGGACGTTTTTTTTTACGCCTATGCCGCAAATAGAAATAAATAATCCATTTATCAAAAGAAATGAACTTTTTTCGCAAAAATTTAATTTAGAGACAAGTAAGAGAATCAAACTTATTGTTAGAATAACGCACATAATAACACATACTAATAACATAGTTTTTAAAAGGGGTTGAATATTCCCTTTTTTACTCGTACTTTTGCACACTTTTAGTAGAAAATAAGTAAAATATATATATGAGACAACTAAAAATTACGAAGTCGATCACCAATCGAGAAAGTCAATCTTTAGAAAAATACCTTCAAGAGATAGGAAAGGTAGACCTTCTAACTCCTGAAGAGGAAGTTGACTTGGCTCAAAGAATCAAACAAGATGATCAAGAGGCCCTTGAGAAGCTTACAAAAGCAAATCTCAGATTCGTAGTTTCAGTTGCTAAACAATATCAGAATCAAGGCCTTTCATTAAGTGATTTGATTAATGAAGGAAATCTTGGTCTTATTAAAGCCGCTCAAAGGTTTGATGAAACAAGAGGATTTAAATTTATCTCTTATGCAGTATGGTGGATTAGACAATCTATTCTACAAGCTCTTGCAGAACAATCAAGAATTGTAAGATTACCACTTAACAAGGTAGGATCATTAAATAAAATCAATAGAGCATTCTCAGAACTAGAGCAAGAATTTGAAAGAGAACCTTCTCCTGAAGAATTAGCTGAGTTACTAGAAATTCCTACTGAAGAGGTAGAAACAACTCTTGGAGTAGCTGCAAGGCACGTATCAATGGATGCACCGTTTGTTGATGGTGAAGATAATTCTTTGTTGGATGTGTTGGAAAATAGTCATACACCCAAAACTGACCAATCTCTAGAATATACTCACTCATTAAGAACAGAAATAGAGAGATCTCTAGGGACTTTGACAGAAAGACAATGTGATGTTATCAAATTGTACTTTGGGATCAGTGTAGAACACCCTATGTCTTTAGAGGACATAGGTGACAAGTTTGGACTTACAAGAGAAAGAGTAAGACAAATTAAAGATAAAGCAATAAATAAACTAAGATCAGCATCAAGAAGTAAATTATTAAAACATTATTTAGGAGCTTAATTGAATTAAGTTTTGAGTTTTAAATAATTTATATATCTTTGTCTCGATCTTAACACCTTAATATAGGGCTTCTCCAATTTTCTTCGGAGGGCCCTTCTTTTTTTTGTGTCACATTTTACTTCGGAAGTAACTGATTCTTAATTATCTATTTCCTTCTTCGGAAGGTGGGGCGATCTAAAGGAAAGCCACAGCCCCAAAAATTCAATTCACAATACTGGATCAAATTAAGGGAGAAGAGGTCAATAGCTAAAAAAAAAGGTTAATTATCCGTGTTTTTAATTCTCACAACAATTTCCTTCTCTTAATTCTCCTCAAAAGTAGAACTATCCTAACATGGCTAAGGTGGGAGGAGTATTGAAATTGGACGTAGAAATTTACTTATTGTATTTTGAATAGGAGATAAATGATAATTATAGCTTAATGTCATCTATAATTAATGGTCTGCTTATGCTTTCATGTAATGAAATGAAAGTCTCAGTTCTTTGTATTCCTGTCACACTTTGAATTGAGTTAGATAGAACTTTTCTTAAATGTTCAGTGTCTCTGCAAACCACTTTAGCAAAAATGCTATAAACCCCTGTTGTGTAATGCGCACTTACTACCTCTGGTATTCGTTTAAGTTCTGAAGAGACTGTTGAATATAAGTCACTTGTTTCCAAATATATTCCTAAAAATGCTGTAACATCAAATCCGATTCTTTTATAATCTACAGAAAGATGGGTTCCATGAATAATACCCAAGTCTATCATTTTTTTTAGTCTAGCATGGACTGTCCCAGTTGAAACTGATAACCTTGAACTGATCTCAGCATAGGGAGTTTTTGCATCTACCATCAATATTGATAATATCCCATGATCTGTTTTATCAAGTTTAACTTCAGAGTTTTTCATATTTATTTATTCTATATTCGACCAATTGTAAGACTAATAAGTGATTATTGTCAAGAAATATGCGTAAAGATAAATGGTAATAATTACTATTGCATCGTTTAAGGCATAGAAGTGAACATAAGTAAGAACTATTCATTCTCTTTTCAATAATTAATCAATAATAGTGTGATATCTAAAGAAAAGGATTCGTATAAGATTTGGCAGCCATTGGCATTATCAATAATGCTAGCAATAGGTATGCTGTTCGGATATAAAATGAATAATCAGGATCAAAGTAGTTTGATATCATTTGTCGATAAAGAAAATTTGAGTTCTGTAGGCCAAGTTGAGGAATTGATCAGGTTTATCGAAACTAGATATGTTGATAGCATAGACAGAAGTCAACTTACCGAAAAGGCTATTAAGGCTATATTAGGAGAATTAGATCCTCATTCTGTTTACATTACTCCAGAACAGATATCGGGAGTAAATAATGAAATGGAAGGCCGTTTCAGAGGAATTGGTGTGGAGATATTTTACCTTGATGATACTGTCAATATTATAAATACAATTCCTGATGGGCCAGCTGATAAAGCGGGAATAATGTCATTTGATAAATTAATTAGTATCAATGATTCAGTTGTTGCAGGACAACACTTGAAATTTGCTGATATCAGAAAAATGTTGCGAGGTGATATTGGTGAGAAATTGGAACTGAAACTTATTACTCAAGATAATCAAGAAAAAATTGCTCAAATATTAATTGATGATATTCCAGTGAGTTCTGTTAAAGGAGGAGTTATGGTAGATGATGAAACAGGATATGTTAAAATTGATAGATTTGGAGCCAACACTTATAGAGAGTTTATGGATTATTTTCAGAAACTAACGGAAGATGAAGGCATGAAAAATATTGTCATTGATCTGAGAGATAATCCAGGAGGTTATCTTCCTCAAGCCACTAATATATTAAGCCAATTATTTTCAAATAAAGGAAATCTTATGGTTTATACCCAAGGGAATAGTGACAAAAAACAAGAGTATAAATCAACTGGTAAAACCTTTTTTAAAATTGATAAGATAGCTGTATTAATTGATGAAAACTCTGCTTCTGGTTCTGAAATTATGGCAGGCGCAATTCAGGATTGGGATAGAGGGGTTATTATTGGAAGAAGGTCATTTGGAAAGGGATTAGTACAAGAACAATATGATCTAAATCTGTCTCTTATACACATCTCCGAGCCCACGAGACAGGCAGAAATCTCG
>CAJXUU010000309.1 GCA_913061325.1 uncultured Saprospirales bacterium
CTCTTCGTCGGC
Organism: uncultured Saprospirales bacterium; assembly: GCA_913061325.1. Classification (GTDB taxonomy): domain Bacteria; phylum Bacteroidota; class Bacteroidia; order Chitinophagales; family Saprospiraceae; genus CAJXUU01. The sequence goes on from CAJXUU010000309.1 coordinate 13, forward strand.
AGCGTCAGATGTGTATAAGAGACAGGCATAGATATAAAAGAAAAAATGAATAATTTTACCAGTTGAACAACCACAGAAAAAACTATCTAATTACTAAAGTAACATTGAATTCTCATATGATAATTGAAACCAAAAGACTAATCATAAAACCACTTTCGAAACAAGATATGAGTAATTATATTCTTGAAGATTTTTCTTTAGAATCAGCATTGGCTTTAGAGCACAGACCTAGAGCTGTAAATGAACACGTAAGAGAAGTGATTATAAATAAGATTATCCCTAAATTAACTGGCAATACGAATGACGACATATATTTCACCTTTTGGACGATAATAAATAAAGAAAATAACATGATGGTTGGTGATGCTTGCTTCAAAGGTAGACCAAACAAAAACGGAGAAGTCGAACTGGGATATGGGACTTATCCTGGTTTTCAGCGGAATGGGTTTATGTCAGAAGCTATAGCCGAAATAGCCAATTGGGCAATGGAGCAAGATAAAGTAAGCGCTGTAATAGCTGAGACTGATCCCAATAATATTGCTTCTCATAAGGTTCTTATAAAGAATGATTTCATTATCGAAAAGCAAACAAAAGACAGTCTTTATTGGAGATTGGATAAAGTATAACTAGGGTGATTAAAAAAATAGTTTTTGGAGTTATTGCATTTGTTATTGGGGTTGCGATAGACTTTTACGCACAATCTTTTTTTAGAGAACAAATTCAAAATATATTTCTTTGGTCTACTTCAGGAAGTATGAAATTTCATGGTAAGAACTTTTATCCATTTGGTAGCAATTTCTCTTTTTTTAGCTTTGGGTTAGCTTTTTCACTTTTTTTGTTTGCTAATCTTAAACAAATACCGAAACGAATAATTAGGAGTGGTGTCTTAAGTACTTTAATCTTTGTTGTTTTGGTGATCATCATTTCATCTATTGATGCAAACATAAAAGTTGCTGAATGTACTGCTTGTGAAAATGGAATTAGATCTATTCGTTGGAATGATATTAATTATGGACGAATTTTAGGTGTGAGTATTTTGATTTCTGTGATTCCAAGTATGATATTTCTTATGGAGAATCGAAAGGAATGACGTTAAAAAAAAGAATCTCTTAACTGCAAGTTGGTACATCGGAAGTATTGCTTTAATAGGTGGGTGGTCTATTTTTTCAAGTTGGACAAATGGACGTTATGCTTGGGCACTAGATTTTGAAATCTTAGAAATATTAGGGTTCCTTTGGATTCTTATTTTCTTTTGGAAAGCGTTGATTGCTTTGATTATGTTGCTTACCTATGTTTATTATAATAGAAAGAATCTCCATTTGAAGATGTTATATACTGGTATACTAATTCTCATTAATATACCTTCTGTTTTTCTAATACTTGATATACAGAAAGATATTGAAAATACAGTCTTTGTTAAATTGACCAATCAATCTGGATTGGATTTTTCAGATATTACATTGCAGGGGAAATTCCAAAACTTAAGAATAGGAAATATTAATAGTGGCTCTTCGAACGTGTTTAATTATGATCCTCCATATATGACGAATGACGCTAGATTATATCAGAAACCCGATAACTTATTTCTTATTGTTACTCATTCTGGAACATTGGACACAATAAGATTTCCGACATTAAGAATGAGGGATTGTAAACATCTTACAATTGACAAAAATCTAAAAATAGTAGATCAATAATATAACGCATTGAAAAAATAGTAATACAAAGCGTAAGTAAAGGATAAGATAATTCAATTGCACCTTTCGTCGTCCAAAAAACAATGAATAAAGAAACGGTTGACAATATTAGACTACTTTTAGCCAAATATTTTGATATAAAATAAATAGCATGAAAAAAGATATAGAAAAGCCATCACCAGAAGCAAAAGCACTTTCACTTTTTTTAATGGCCTATAAAACGAAAGACCCTATTTATAAAGATAAGGCTAGACGGATGAATAAGCTTTGGGATAGGGTGACAATGGATAAAGTAAGCAAGAGTGACTATATTGAGGAGGTGCAAAATACGTTAGCATCTTATGGTGGTTATTTTGAAGTTATAGAGAAAACAGTTAGGTATTATATTGAAAAAACTGGAGAGTGGAAATTAACCGGTGATGACAAATATTGCTTAGATGCTAAAGAAATTGCTGATAAAATAATGAATAAGTAGTCTGTTGAGGACATAATGTGGTGATGGAAAGGTTCTCAATTTCCGTCTCGTCATATGCTCAATCAAATTACTTTAGACAGGATAAGCCGAAAACTGAACAGAGTAGGTGTAGTAAATAAAAAAATAAATTCAAATGGAAAATTCTCATTTAGAAACCTTTAAAGCACAAGCAAAAGGCGTAAAATGGCCTACAAATGTGACCATTACGGATACAGAATGGAAGATACAAATAGATGAACCTGTTGAAGATGGAGGATTAAACTCAGGTCCCAACCCGATGCAATTTTTTATTGCTTCATTAGGAGGTTGTCAGAATGAACAAGCACAGGTTGTTGCTGAGGAACTCAGTCTGAACATCGAAGAAATTGACATTAATCTAGAAATTGATCTTGACCTGTCTGGTTTTATGGGTATGTCAGACAATTCAGATGGTAGCTACAAAACTGTTCGATTAGATGCTCTTGTATCAGGAGATGTAACTGATGAACAAGTGAAAACTTTGGGACAGAAAGTCGATGCGCGTTGTCCAATATTAGTTTTGTTACGCACAAGTGGCTGTAAAATTGAAAGTAGTTGGAATAAAAAATAATCTGGAAGCTTCCTAATGGCCTACCAAATTTATTTGGTAGATAAAAAAAACAAGCGGGGCATAAAGCCCCGTTTGCTATTAGGTGAGACTTAAACTACATTACAAGAAGCTAAGCATGAATCAAACTATTTTATACGTTTTAATTGGATTTTTTGTTGGAATTAATACGCTTGAATCTCAGGAAAACGAGCAAATTGTAATAGGCAATAAATACTTTTTTGAATCTGAAGTTCTATCTGAAAAAAGAGTATATTGGGTAAGTCTGCCTGAATCATACAATGATAAATTCAAATCATACAAAAAATACCCTTTACTAAAGTGCACCGCCATCGTTTGGTCGGACTATTTACTTATGTAACTCTGTTTGACCAAAGAGAATATCTTTCTTAAATTGCTTTATATTACGTATTGAGTCAGATGTTGCACTTTAGAAAATACACCCTTGAATAACAAAGTTTGATCAATGAATGTCTCGTAGTATTGCACTCTAGATGTGTAGATTCGTAATAGTAACAAAAACAAAATTGGAATGACAACTAAAGAAATTCTAAAGGAACTTAAAGCTTACGGGGACGAAAGAACAAAGAAGACACTAATGACTCATGGTGCTATTGAACCACTATTTGGAGTGAAAGTGGCCGATCTAAAGAAGATTCTTAAGAAGACAAAGAAGAATCATGAGGTGTCATTAGAGTTGTTCAATACTGGGAATTCAGACGCAATGTATCTTGCTGGATTAATGGCAGATGAAAAGAAAATCACCAAGGATCAATTAGAAGATTGGGTAGATAAAGCTTATTGGTCTTACTTGTGTGAATATATTGTACCATGGGTAGCAGCTGAAACTGAATATGGATTTGAGTTGGGACTTAAATGGATAAAATCAGATAGGGAGACTGTTGCATCTGCTGGTTGGGGAACATTGGCATATTATGCGGCGGTACATGAAGATGAAAAGCTGAATATCGAGGAATACATCAAATTACTTGAGATAGTTAAAAATGAATTACACAATGCCCCGAATAGAGTGCGATATACTATGAATGGTTTTGTGATTGCAGTTGGAACCTATGTGAAGGAGTTAACTGAAAAATCTAAGGAAATAGCAAAGGCGATAGGTAAGGTTAGTGTAGATGTAGGTGGAACGGCTTGTAAGGTGCCTCTAGCAAATGATTATATAGATAAAGCCATTGACAAAGGACGTATAGGTAAAAAACGTAAAACTGCAAGGTGTTGAAATATTAATGCATTCATTTTATGGAATGTGGTTTGTAAATAAAATGGCGATAGAATCAATAATAAATTGTAAAAAGGTAGATTGGGATAATCCTATCTACCTTTTTTAGTTTTAGCTTGCATAGATTTAAAATCAAAAAGGTTGTTCAATACCAAATTTGATGTTAATAGGAATAAAACAAATTGAATGAAAACTTATTGGAAGAAGAAATCGCAAGAAGAAATTAAATCAATTGTTTTTAAGGCTCTTGAAGACAATGTAAACTATGATACGCAGAATATATTGGGAATTCCTGCTTCATATTTAGATAGTAAAGTTTTTAATCAAGATTCTTCATTCATAAGGGATGCCCCTTTTATATCAAGTTTAATTCAGAACCCAAATCATATTGGGTGCCATACTTTAGGGAAATCAGAACCATTTTTTCAGGGGACTCAGAAGATTGAACAAGACCTTATTGAAATCTGTGCGGTTGATATCCTAAAAGGAGAACCAGGAAAACAAGATGGGTATATAGCGTCTGGTGGAACAGAAGCGAATATTCAAGCAATATGGATATATCGGAATTATTTCATGAAGCAAAATGCTGCAAAAAGAGAAGACATCTGTATAGTGTGTAGTGAGGATAGTCACTATTCTATGGATAAAGCTTCAAATTTATTAGCAATTGATATTAGAAAGGTACCTGTTGATAAGGATACTCGTAAAGTAAAAGAAGAAGGTATAAATAAGGTTATTCGTGAGGCTCAAAATAATGGGAAGAAGCACTTCATTGTTATATGTAATATGATGACTACCATGTTCGGCTCAGTTGATAATATTGAAGCATATACGAACCAACTCACTGAATTGTCTTGTGATTTTAAATTGCACGTAGATGGAGCATATGGAGGGTTTTATTTTCCATTTACAGACGAAAATAGCTTATTAACATTTAATAATCCTCATATAACTTCATTCACACTGGATGCCCACAAAATGGCTCAGGCGCCTTATGGAACAGGAGTCTTTCTGATTCGTAAAGGATACATGCAAAATGTAAATACCTCAGAAGCCAGTTATGTTGAAGGAGAAGATTTTACTTTGATAGGCAGTAGATCTGGAGCTAATGCAATTGCTGTATGGATGATTTTAGTCAAAAATGGTCCTTTTGGTTGGCAAGAAAAAATATACATCTTACAAAAGAGAACCGAGTGGATGTGTAAACAACTTAGTCAATTAGATATTGAATTCTATAGACATTCAAAATCAAACATAATTACAATAAGAAGTAAGTTTGTAAATGTAGAAGTAGCATCTAAGTTTGGATTAGTTCCCGATAATCATTTGAAGCCAGAGTGGTTTAAAATAGTAATTATGGATCATGTTACAATTGAAAAACTTATGCTATTAATTGAAGACCTTAAAAGTACAGTCCACGATAAAAGCTAAAACCAACAGAAGCCCAAATGTTTCACTAAAAGCCATTATTACTACATATTTAATACTAGGATTTCCTGTATGACCGTAAATAAAACCGAACTATGAAATTATTCACTTATCAGTTAACAATATTTACATTTCTTTTATTTTTCACTTTCGCGGCTCAAAGCTGTAAGGAGGTTCAAGCACAAACGAATAAAGAGATTAAAAAGGTCTTAATTGAAAAACCTGAAAAACCTGAATTTTTTCAATTAAGACCTGAAGTGGAAAAAGCGTATGGATATTCACATGCGGTAAAGATTGGAAACGATATTAAAATTTCGGGTGCTGTAAGTATGGATAATGAGGGTAATCCTACAGCAATTGGTAACCTAGGGCAGCAAATGAAAAATTGTTATGCTGATCTAGAAAAAATATTAAAGCATTATGGATGTACTTTCGATGATGTTATAGTGGAAAATGTTTTTACTACCAATATGCCGAAGTTTCTTGAAAACGCTGAATATCGTACTTCTATTTATAAAAAACAATTCCCAGCGGGCTCTTGGTTAGGAGTTAAAGAATTGGCAATTCCAGAATTTTTGATAGAAATTGAATTAGAAGTATATAAACCTGAATAGTAGAGTTAGAATTATTCTATTTATTGATACTATAGGTCATAAAATTAACCAACTTGCATTCTCCAAAAAAATCTATAAAAAAGGCTAACCTAAGTATGAGAATATTCAATAACCTTGCCCTTCTTTTAATACTATTTTACTCTATTAATATTGTGAAGGCCCAATCAATTAGTAGTGAAAAAAATAGCACTATTTTAGGGAAGCTTCTGGATCAATCAGACGCGGAAGTGATGTATGCCTCTATCGCGTTAATGAAAGACGATAGTATTATCGTTAATAGCGCAATAAGCGATATGAATGGTGATTTTAAAATTGAAAATATTGAAGCCGGAATCTATAGTTTGAGAGTGGATCATATTGAATACACCACTTTGACTACGGAAGTTTTAACTTTAAATAATAATGAATCTAAGCTGATCGATGATATCATATTGGCCAGACACATAAATGGTTTAGATGAAGTGGTGATAACTTACAGAAAACCATTAATTGAAATAAAAGCGGATAAATTAATCTTCAATGTGTCGAGTAGCCCTAGTGCTTCAGGTACTAATGGACTAGATCTACTTAAGAAATCGCCTGGTGTAAATGTTGACATGGATAATAATATATCTCTACTTGGTAAAAGTGGTGTGCAAATTTACATCAATGGAGTAGAGTCTAGATTGTCAGGTGGCGACTTAACAAATTACCTTCAGAGCATGACATCTGATAATATTGAAGCAATTGAAATCATATCTAACCCATCATCTAAATATGACGCAGAAGGTAATGCAGGAATTATTAATATTCGAATGAAAAAAAACTTAGCATTTGGGTTTAATGGGAGTGGAACTTCAAGTTTTACCAAGGGTAAATATTATAGCTGTCTCTTATACACATCTCCGAGCCCACGAGACAGGCAGAAATCT
>CAJXUU010000310.1 GCA_913061325.1 uncultured Saprospirales bacterium
ACGAGATTTCTGCCTGTCTCGTGGGCTCGGAGATGTGTATAAGAGACAGACCAACAAGTCCTAATAAAATGAATCCCGCCATAGCTCCATGTATTACGCTAATATTGATTTCTTTAGCATCGATAAAATTGCGTATGAGGATATAAGCAAGTATAATAAACAACCCAAGTGAAGACCACATTCTAACATGTGAGCACATGGCTTCTGTTGGCACAAAAAATTCTAACCAGACTGAAATTAATGTAAAAAAGCCCAATATAAGTGTCAGTATTTTTGGGATTCTTCTTTCTGCCGTAAGAATTCCAGCTATTACAATAAGCGTGAAATTTATTAAAATAAGCACAGAATTAGGAATACCAAATATTGCACTGCATAGAGGGTTTAGCACTAAAGCTAATAATGCAAAAAATAGAAACTGGAATTTATACTTTTTTAGTTTCTTAATCATAATCCGTTCATTCCAGCATATGAAATTCCTGATAGTCTATGCATGTCATGATCTGTTGTACTCAAATCATTATGATTAAACTTTGAAATATCGTTGTGCCCACAGGCTCTTGCTATTACTTTGATCAAGTCGTTCGTTGCTAAAAAGAAGTTTTTTAATTGTTGAGCCGAAGACTCCACGATTAATCTACTTCTTAGGCTTTCCTTTTGAGTAGCAATTCCAACTGGACAATTATTACTGTTGCAAGCTCTCATTCCTAAGCAACCAATTGCTTGTAATGCAGAATTAGAAACCGCAATGGCATCCGCTCCTAACATCATGGCTTTTGCGAAATCCTCAGCAACACGAAGCCCACCAGTGATTACTAGTGTGATGTTAGCTGCTCCAACTGCGTCTAAGTGTTTCCTAGCTCTTGCCAAGGCAGGTATAGTAGGTACATTTATATTATTTCGAAGTACGGTAGGTGCAGAACCTGTTCCTCCTCCTCGGCCATCGAGGATAATATAATCCACGCCTACTGCCAATGCAAAATCAATGTCATTTTCAATATGACTCGCAGCAATTTTAAATCCTATCGGAATTCCTCCAGTTCGTTCTCTTACTTCCTCGGCTACTGATTTAAAGTCTTCAACACTAAACAGATCTGGAAAAGCAGCAGGTGAAATCGCCGTTTCTCCTTCTTTTAATCCTCTAACCTCTGCGATCTCCTTGGTCACTTTATTACCTGGTAGATGACCACCGGTTCCAGTTTTTGCTCCTTGTCCTCCTTTGAAATGAAATGCTTGTGCTTTCTGTACTTTTTCCCAAGCAAACCCAAATTTACCTGAGGCCAATTCGTAAAAGTATTTAGAATTATTTTCTTGTTCTTGAGGCAACATCCCCCCTTCACCACTGCATATTCCTGTTCCAGAAAGCTCCGCTCCGATTGATAATGCAATCTTAGCTTCTTTAGAAATCGCTCCAAAACTCATATCCGAAACAAACATAGGAATATCCAGAAAGAGTGGCTTCTTAGCATTAGGACCAATAACTACTTTTGTGGAAACTTCCTCTTCATCCAACAATGGTCGGGTAGCAAGTTGAGCAGGTAGAAATTGAATGTCCTCCCATTTTGGTAAGGTGTTTCTATCCACGCCCATCGATGCAGAAGGTCCATGATGCCCATATTTTGTCAAGCCATTTTTAGACAACTCCTTTATGTATCCTGTATATGGTTCTGTGCTTTCAGGATGCGTATCTGCATACTGTCCAAGATATTCGTCCCGTTTAAATGGTTGTGGATGTTTTACCAAGAAGGCATTGATTTCATCTTCATCAACAAAAATGACATCGTCTTCAATTGCGATTGAAAATTTCTGAAGTGCTTCAGCATTATTATAATCACTTACCCCCGTATCCATACGATAATCCCAACCATGAACTCCACATATTATGTTTTGCCCATCGACATATCCATCAGACATCAATGCGCCACGATGCAAACATCTTCCATAAAGTACTGATACTTCATCGTCATATTTAATAAGGACTAAATCTAGACCATTTACTATTTCATGAGACGGGGTTCTATCCTTTAGGTCTGATACCAGTCCAAGCTTATATTTATTCATTGTTATTTGTTTGTTCAGTGCTTTTCAATAATAATAATAATAATAAATATAGCATTTAAAGATGATAGCTACAAAAGCCTTCAAATTATAAACAATACATATGTCTTTGGATTATTAATTTCGAGATTCTAAGCTTGAAGATGCAAGGGTCTGGTATTTAATGGCTATGAATAATTGTCTAGGGTTTTTAATTGATAGAATAACTTACTGTTCCAGCTTTCGAATCACTTTACAAGGATTGCCCGCCGCAAATACATCTGCTGGTATATCTTTAGTGACAACACTCCCCGCTCCTATCACAGATCGATCTCCGATGCTTACCCCTGGACATACGACGGTATTCCCTCCAAGCCAAACATCCTCTCCTATCGTGATTGGTTTAGCAAATTCTAGTCCAGTGGCTCTTTCTTTGTAGTTGATTGGGTGTGTCGCTGTATAGATCTGTACATTAGGTCCCATCATTGTTCTAGATCCAATGCTAACTTTCATAACATCCAATACTACACAGTTAAAATTGAAATAGACATTATCCCCGACAACTATATTAGAACCATAATCACAATAAAATGGAGTCTGTATAAACAAGTCTTTTCCCTTATTTGGGATAAGATATTTTAGAATTTGATCTATTTTCTCAGCTTCATTTTCTCTTTTATCATTAAGCTCTTTTAGGAGCAATCTTGCTTGGAATCGCTCATTGGTGAGTTCCTTATCGCTTGCATCGTATAGCTCGCCTGATAACATTTTTTGTTTTTCTGTTTTCATTATGGCTTGGATTGGTGCTACTCCATTTCGTAACCTGAGTTCAGGTTACTCATAGATAAACTTATCATTTTTTTAATAAAATGTTCTTTAACGAAGTCTGTATAATTTCACCATTCTTTCCTTTAACTTCAACATAAACATTATCTAGATCAATGATTTCCAACACTATCCCTTCCGTGCTTTTAGTAACTTCATCTATATCCTTTTTAAACTTAACCGTCTTGTGGAGATACCTTTTCCTGAGCTTATCAAGTTTAACTTCACTTACAGATCGTGTTACTATTCCTCGAGCTTTTAATACAGAATTGTTTGCATACGACAAGGCTCCACCAATTAAATCAATGAAAATAAAATCTATTACAAATTCTCCAAGTAGCTCGAGTAATATCATTTGTCACTTCTACGAGTTCGATTCTTATATGTAAATCGAAATTAAGCATTATTTCAATACTTCACGCTACAATATTATCACAGAATATAGAGGCATGTAGGAATGATTGTCTCATTTACAAAGCGGATGTGACTTTCTCACTCCAACCTGGTCTATAACACTGGAAGTTAACAGTAAATTATATGCTAACGTCCAGTGTATCCAGAGTGCTGACGCAGGAAGTATTCTGTGATCACACATTGTTACTTTCCGCTCTCCTTTTCTTCAATACAAATTTAGCATATCCTCCAGACATATAAACATGATTCCACCAATATCCTGACAGATTTTTCCAAAGCATCTTCTTTCTGAGATTATATGTGCTGCAATGTTTCATTAGACCGAGATATGAATTCATGGAGGCTACGAAGTATATTTTGTCTGCCTTTGTTGGCAAACGAGTTTCAATAATTTTATTGTGCTTTTGAATGGTGCTGAATAAGTTACCTTTTGTACGTGAGCCTATATATCTTCTGTATGGTTTGATGACAGTTCCAAGATATGCTACCCCTTTGGTACCATATACACAATATCTTGCTTAATATTTTTATAATATTTTGTTTTTGCTTCATACTGTTTGATATGATGTATAAATATATATGCCGAAATCTCATATGCTTTATAAAAGATGCCATCTCTATGGAGGATGATCTTGTCATTCTTCTGTTCTAATTCAATTATTTCTCTTATTTTCAATCTCTTCAATTTTTTTAAAAAAAATAGTCCGCCTTTGGCGGTAGAAGCCATAGCTACCCTGCGGGATAGCTATGGAAATAGTCAAATTGCAAAATTGTCAATCCTGCACACAACGGACCGAGAAGCCGTACGACTTAGGGCTGCCGAGGCGGAGGACCTTAGGAATGAGGTAGTACAGGTCTCGGTTCCAAGCACTGCCTCCAGACTCACTGGACGACCAGTAGTAGGCGTAGTAGGACTGATTGGCGAACGAACCCGAGGGATGGCGGTAGCCCCCAGGCAGACCTGTAAATCCACTACTACCAAAAGTAGCATTCTCATCAAGGGAACCATCGGTCCATAAAGGTTCATTACCACCAAGCTGACTTCCTTGGTCTGTACCGCGATAACCTGTCATATCTGCCTCAGCTTGTGTCATACCTAATGTCATCTCCAGGGTCTTAATCTCATCATCGGACGGAAGGTGCCAGCCTGTAGGGCAGATGCCTTGGATACTTTCTGTGGTAGTATATTGCATCATCTCATTCCACTGGTAGAGACCACCGTAAATGTCGCAGTTGGCTGTAATATCATCGTAACAATATTTTTCAATTGTGCCATTGTCGATCATACTTGATGATCCATTTATCATCGTACCTACATTGAGGTTTTCAGCCATCCATATCTGACTGCCAATTTTGATAGTCAGATATACATTCCCTTCGGTATCACTTACAGTACCATTATATCCAGCGTCAAGTAGAATAGTATTCATGACTGATACCTGAGCTTCCATGACTGATGCCTGAGCTTCCAAAACATCTACATACGCCTTGGTCGCTGCATCCTGTGCATTAATTGGATCAGCTACATTCTTGATCAGTCCTGATTGTACATCTAGTGAGTCGGCTTTTATTTCTCCTTCTACTTCTAGCTTTGCGCTCGGGGATAATAGGCCAATGCCTACATTCTGTCCAAATGCAAATAGTGGACATAGTAGAACTAAAAGAAAAAAGAGGTGCTTTTTCATTATGCGAATTTTTATATTAATAAATTTTAATCTAAAAATTCTGTCGCGTTTGGGAAGTAAATGAGTGGAAGAAATGAATAAGAGGAAGACTTCCCATAGTTATCGGGATTGTCTTTCCTTCATAAATCACGACGGAATCTTATTCAATTCTTACTGGGTTACAGAAGATATAGTAATGTAAAGCTAACTTAATAATTGACTGCGTAGGTTAAATGGTAAGCGGTATTGGACCACATGAGACTAGCGATCATTCGCATTGATCGCTAGTCTGATCGACTGTGATCGCTTAGGTTTTGGCATTCTGGTGGCAAGTAACGCCTCGTGTATCCAGAGTGCAGACGCAGGAAGCATTCTGTGATCACACATTGTTACTTTCTGCCGTCTTTCTTCATACCTTGCCCCAAAGTATACTTATACTCTTTAGGGAAGTCCTTAGTATTCTCAAATATCTTCAAGATCAATTGATACACTTCCTTGAAAACTGGTAAGTCATAGTACAAGGCCATCTGTAAAATAATAATCGACCGCTTACGCGATATAATTTAATAGTTAAATGGTTGAATTGTTAAAAAGCCCGAACTGCCCGAACATTGCCATTGTTGCTCTTATTGAGGAAGTTGGCCTGATCGCCATTGTTGAAATCCTGCTCCCACGCATTTTCATAGTCTAGCTCTGTAGAGCTGCAATAGTAGCCACCAGAAAAACCACCAAAATTGGCTTGATGAAGGTTAGTATACATCAAATCTAGTTCACCTGCCGAAGGTAAAAACCATGTGCCATCATCATAACCAGCACAAATCGATGCAGCTATACCTGAGGTAGTACATCCATTCAAAATAGCAGCCGTGTTAGTAGCGCCATCTCCGACCTCTGCTCCCGGGCCTACTGGGTTACCTCCATTCCAAGGAACATTTGGCAAATCAGGTATATCTAAACCATAACACCCCCATGTTCCTACACTTTGATCAACAGGCGCAGCTACCAAGCCAGTACCTGTAACCGTGTTTAAGTATGTTATAAAGCCCCCCTGGTATGTTTTGCCATATAAGGAATCCAGTAAACTGTTGTCACTGTTATAGATTTCTATTGGCGTTTCGCCTGAGTCTAATCTTTGCTGAACACTAAGATTTAGAAAATTCATCAGTACAGCTACTTTCGATTCAAGGGCATCTATAGTACTCTCTAATAAATCAACATACGCCTTAGTTGCTGCATCCTGAGCAGATATAGGATCACCTACATTCCTGATCAGTCCTGATTGTACATCTAGTGAATCCGCTTTTATTCCTCCTTCAACTTCTAGCTTCGCACTGGGAGATAATAACCCAATGCCTACATTGCCACCTAAGGGTTGTAAGCTTATCGGATCTGCATTGCCAAAGAATCCAGCTTGTAACCACGCGTCATATGTCCCTCCATTTTTTTTACCAATATCTAAAGCATCACCTATTATAGTAGCACTAATTCTTAAAATTCCATTAGAAGTAATGCCCGGAATTATTGGATCATTATAAATCCCAAATATGTCCAATTTCGCAACAGGTGTATTGGTGCCTATTCCCACATTTTGACCGAATACTAATATTGAACATAGAAAAAATATGAGTAAAAAAACGTGCTTTTTCATGAATACAATTTTTTTATTAATAATTTATTATTTAAAAAATTCCGCTTCTCTTGGGAAGTAAGTGAGAGGAAGAAATGAATAATAGATTGACTCCAGATAACTATCCGGTTTGCCATTCTTTCATAGATTGCTAAGGTGTCTTATTCAGCTCTTACTGAGTTGCAGAAGATATAATGTTGCAAGCTACTAAAAAACTTTAGCTTTTAGTATAAATGGTAAACGGTAATGGAGCACAAGAGACAAGCGATCACTGCGAGTGAACGCTTGTCTTATTCGTCTGTAATCATTTAGATTTTGGTCTTTTGGTGGAAAGTAACGGCTCAGTGTATGTGGCGGACGATGCTTTAGCAAGTCTGATCATCATACAC
>CAJXUU010000311.1 GCA_913061325.1 uncultured Saprospirales bacterium
GCTCGGAGATGTGTATAAGAGACAGATACTACACTAACTCCTTTCCAATTTTGAAGCCAAAACGCTTCGAGTCATGCCAAAACTTAATAATAAGCTCAGGTATGTAAACTATTTGTCAAAAAAATTATATGATTGTTATTTCTTCAGAATAGATACTTCTTTCATCATTCGTCATGATAAGAATGTACCTTCCAGCTTCGATATTGCTCATGTCAATCAAATTATTCCCCTTGTTGATTCTTTTTTTGACAACAGTTATTCCAGTTCCTCTTTTAACGATTTGTATTTTGGTGTATTTGATGTCATCAGTTGGTACTATTCTCAATTGATTATTAAAGGGATTCACATACGAACCGAATTCCTTTTTTGCCATATTATCGTATTCATCTTCTGCTGTTGAGATTGATAAATAATCAGTTGAATTCGCTTTTATGTGTTCCTCTAACTGGTTTTTTGAAATTGCATTAATATACAGAATTACAAGTGATTTGGCTTCTAAATTTCTAGGTGCATGATTAGCATTTGCATTATACTGAACTTGAGCTGTCGCAGAAAAACATAATGAAATGCCTAACACCATTACGAACATTATAAAGAAATATTTCATAATACCGGGTTTAATTATTGCCATTAATAATAGGCCCAATATCAATTTTGTTTTTATATTTTCTTTGCTCTTAATTCGATTATGTAAAGTAGATTTCAATTTAACTACAATAATGCTAATAAGCTTACAATGCTATTTATTCTTCGCTATTCAAACATTGCACTTAAGCCAATAACAAATCCTCTATCAAGTAAACCGTCAATTCCATACGACCAAACGTAGTCAAGTCTAAAAAGACTAAACTTCCCAATTTTCACATCCGAAATTCCCGCAGCTAATTCGAAATAATTAGTCTCATTTTTTCTAACAAGTGCATTTCCACTTATGACAGTTTTCCATCCAAGTTTATTGACTAAAGGAATAAGGTCTAAAAGGTACCCATCCAAATTATGTTCATAAAATCCCGCTACATAATCATTCGTTGTAGAATAGGTATAATGAGGCATCATCTTAAATCCAGTCATATATCTACTCCTCATTGTGACAAGATTGATATTCGTCATGAAGTGATGTTGATCAATAAACTTAACTTCCTTATTGTTTAGAAATGTGCTAGCAATTATATTTAAGTTACTGTAGCCAAAAAGATTGAAATTGATTTTGTCCTTTTTTATTCTAAATGTCAACTTATCATAATCCGTATCTCCAAGTGTTATTCCTTTATCATATCTTAGCCATAGATCAGGCCATGCACTTGGATTTCTAATTCGAAATTTAGGAAAAGAGCTATACTTCTGTCCTATTCTAAATCTCACATTCACTGTAAATTTCAAGTCATTGTGTGATTCAAAAAACAATCCAGAAGAAGTAGAGTTCAAAGGATGATTTGATGCAAATTCTGCATCTTTATTTCGAAAACTATAATCAGAAGTATTCATTAATGCAGATCGATTAGAAAATACCAAACCTGATCTTATAAAAATACCATTGGCTATTTCTCTTTGAAATTGTACTCCAACATACTTCTTTCTGAAATATCTAGCTTGATTATCTTTGTTAAATAAAGATGTCCATGTATCTATCAAACTAATCACTGGATTATTCTCATTAAACTGCCTATTTGCATCCCCAATTCTAAGAGACCAATTCTCCCAATATTTTCTATTTGTCCTTAGATTGATGAAAGCTTCAGCTTTGATACGTTTATCGTCAAATCCATATCCAATTTTCGATCTTATATTGAATCTCCTATTTTCACTACTATCCAGTTTTACATAGTTCATCTTAAGATTGAGCGAATGACCAGCCACAGGGTTGAAATTATAAGTTCCTAATGGAGAAGCAAAGGTCAAGTATCTCTTTTTATATGAATTGTCATTACTATACCCAAACAATATATCAACTAGTGAAAATTTATTATTGACTCTATCAACAGAATCTTTATATTCTTTTGATGCCCACACCTTCTTGAGTGAATCTTTCTTGATGTAATTATATTGTTCTTCTTCTGTTAATCTCACGGGGCGAATGTTTGACCAAAATGAAGAATCCGTTTTGATGGCACTTTCATCCATTCTAAATTCTTCATTTCCAAAAAACGACTGATCAAAATCTGGATTGAAGTTATAGTCAGAAAAGATATAAGTAAATCCTCCGCCAATTTTAAATCCAAATGCTCCAATCGAAAAACTCATAGTTTGAGAAAACACTTTCCACTTATCCTTTTCAACAGGAAGATGAACCTGCTTTAAGTTTATAGTGTCAAAAAATGGCTCCTTGATCGCTTTTCCTGTAAAGGAAAGATCTAGTTCTTTTACATTCCATTTATCCTCAATTATATATAATTCACCAAACATCGTTGGACGAGCACTCGATTTAGGTATTACCTTTATCCGATTCACCATTCTACCATATTGATCAATTTTAGTTTCAATCATTTTATATTTGTAGAATAATAAAGCATTGTCTGCAAGTGGAGATATAATTGATCTATTGAATTCATAATACTCCTCATAAATATCGAAGTTAGATCCGATAAACCTATTAAAGTTAAATGATCCATCATCTTCAGCGACAATAGAAGAATACATTTCTTCCTTAATCAAGTTTGGTTGATGAAAAGAAATAGTAGATTGCGATTCAGCAAGATAAACGATTCCTTGCCCAGTAGTGTCCAACATTCCTTCCATGTCCCCCACTTCCTTACCTAATATTTTTTTAGGCGCTTTGAGCATCTTAACTACTCCTTTCACATACAAGTCTACTTGATACTTTTCTACGGATTCTTTATGGGAGTCTCTTGCCTTTATAGCGGCTCGTATAACTCTATATGCCGGGTCTTCAGCATCTGCTGAGAGTATTATCTCTTGGATTTCAATGCTAGCTTCATTAAGGACCACATCTTTAGATAGCTTGTCAGAAATTGATATTTCTTCTTTATGCTCTTCATAGCCAATATACTTGTACACAATTGTATGCTTGCCAAACTCTAAATTTAAGGAATACTCTCCTTCAATATTGCTTACTGTTCCTTTAGAAGTACCTTCTTTATATACTGTCACAAATGATAAAGGCTCACCAGATTGATCATAAATGGTTCCTGACAATTGCGCCTTTGACAATGAAATAGAAAAAATAAAGAGTACAAAAGTTAAATATGTAATTCTATCTTGCATATTGGATTTTAAAAGGAGATTAATCTCAGAAACAACGATCAACAAATGACAAATGTAACTTACTCTCAAGCAAATCTTTCGAATATGGGAGAAATAACTTCATTGTTTAGAAACACAATTCAAACAGTTAACACCAGAGATTATTCGGCTCAAGAAATTGAGGCATGGTCACGAGGTGCTGATAATATTAAAAATTGGGTTAGAAGAATCGAAACACATTATTTTATTCTAGCTAAAATTGAACACAAACTTGTAGGTATGGCATCAATAGACGAAGATGGCTATCTTGATGTAATCTATATACATCCTCAACATCAAGGAATGGGAATTGCTAAGTCATTATTAAATCAAATGATAGACAAGGCAAAGTCATTAGGTCATAATCAGATTACAAGCGATGTTAGCATTACCGCTAAACCTTTTTTTATCTATAAAGGATTTGAAATTATAAAACCTCAATTAATTCTTTGTCGAGGAGTGGTCTTGAGGAATTATAATGTAAGATTAGAAATAGCTTCTATTTAAGTATGAGGCGCACGATAATCCGCAGTGTCTGCACACCTGCACGGTGTCTGACACTTATTTGTTCAAAGGCAGTAGCCTCCCTAAATCAAGTCAAATAAATTATTCACACCTATATTTCGCTCTACTGTAAATCCTTCCGCGTAATCTGCATTGATATCGCGTCCATAGCATCTATTCTTTGACCGATTAAATTTCATGAAATCTTCACCAGAAATAGGTGTTTTTGGTCCGGTTGCATCAGGATCGTAGAATTGTGTTTTATATGCCAGGATACTCTCAATTTTCTTCTCAATAAATGGTGTTATATCAACTACAAAATCAGCCTTTAAATTTCTATCCTGAATGTAGTGATAAACAACTTTTGGTCTCCACTTTTTCAACTTATCTCCATTCTCATCAACTTGTTCAATTCTTTGTAACCCTGAATAGAAACATGCATCAGAAATTAATTTTGAAGCTCTGCCGTGATCTGGATGTCTATCACTTATAGCGTTTGCCAATACGATGTCTGGTTGGTATTTTCTAACCATTGCAGATATTTTAAGGATATTCTCTTTTGTATGTTGGAAAAAACCATCCGCCATTCCTAGGTTTTCTCTAGATACCAATCCAAGAATTTTTGCTGCATTCTGAGATTCAACCAGTCTTATCGCGCCACTCCCTCGTGTTCCTAATTCTCCCTGAGTAAGATCTATACCAGCAACAGTATATCCCAAATCAATATGTTTCAAAATTGTGCCTGCACACCCTAATTCAATATCATCTGGATGGACTCCAATGGCTAAAACATCTACTTTCATAAATTGGCTTTCAAAATATAGTTAGTTAGTCTTTTTATAATTTTTTCTGGAGAGCCTATAGCTCTTATACGAATATCAGCTTGCGAATAATACTTTTCACGGTCTCCTAAAGTTGTTTTCACAAATGACAACAGTTCTTTGCTGGTCTTGTTTTGTAAAAGTGGTCTTTCTGTATCATTTTTTAATCTTTCAATCAATCTTATTCTGCCTACCTTCAAATAAACAGATAATGAATTTAATTTAATCAGATTCATATTATCAAGATAGCAAGGTGCGCCACCGCCTGTAGAGATCACATTTCTTTTCGAATTTGAAAGCACCTCTAATAAAGCTACAGACTCCACTTTACGAAAGTAAGTTTCTCCTTTATTAGTAAATATTTCTTTGATTGAACATTTCTGTTGTTTCTCAATATATAAATCCATATCAATAAACTCCATATCCAGTGCTTCTGCCAACAGTTTACCAACAGTAGACTTTCCGCTGCCCATAAATCCAACCAATACTATATGTAATCCTATACCTTGCATATCTAAACAAAAACTATATTTGCGCAATAAACAAAAAATAATACAATGCTATACATATTATTACAAGCAGATGGTGGAGGTTTAATAAGTCAGATGCCTCTTTTTGCTATCATGATTGCAATCTTCTATTTCTTTTTCATTCGACCAACGACTAAGAAGCAGAAAGAACAACAGACATTCCTTACTTCTCTCGAAAAAGGTAAAGAAGTTGTAACAGCGAGTGGTATCATCGGTAAAATAACAAAACTTGACGACAAAGAGATCACACTTCAAGTAAGTGAAAAGACTTTCGTTCGTATGACAAAAGGTTCAGTTTCTAATGAACTTACTGCTGCGTTCCATAAGGTAGAGGAGAAAAAATAATGTCTGAGCATACCTCTATAGAGGATATGTTTTGGCAGTTCATGTAAGGTTTTGTAGATTTCTCTTTACAGATCTTTCCTAACCACCAGAGGCACATCTTTCACAGCCATTCTAACTGTTTGTCTAATTGTCTCTTCAAACATCACAATCTTGCCGATCTTCATACGGTCAACTGTAGCTGCATCATAATGTCGCACTGTAATCAATTCTAGACCATCATCTTTGACGATCGTATATTTGTCAGAAAGATCTTTGATGAACATAACTATCTTCCTTTGATTATTTTGAACAGCGACTGAAAAACTAATCGCTGTATTTTGCATCATATTTACCTTCAACCGGCAATGATCTAGCTTAGCGAATATTTCACTTAGGTGCTCTTCGGCTACAAATGAAAAATCTTTTGTTGAAATATGCATCAATGTCTGATTAGATTCAATAACAATAACTGGAGGATAAACTGTGTCAACATCAGAGGTAATCAAAGTGCCAAACGATTTATGATCATTAAATGGCCTTACATACAATGGGATGTTTTTATTTTGAAGTGGTTTGATCGTTTTAGGGTGAATCACTTTAGCACCGAAATATGTCATCTCTATCGCCTCTCTATATGATAAGCGATCAATCTTAGTTACATTCTCAAACAATCTAGGATCAGCTGTTAAGATACCTGGAACATCTTTCCAAATGCTCAAACTCTTAGCATCAAGACAATAGCTGAAGATACCAGCCGAAAAATCAGATCCTTCTCTTCCAAGTGTAGTATTGAAGTTTTCTGTGCTACATCCAATAAATCCTTGTGTAATGACAACATCATATGTTTTCATCAATTCTAAGACTTTAGTATCCATTCTAGCTTGTGTATCTGCCCATATTACTTTTGCTTCTCTGTAAGTATTATCCGTTATGATAATATCTCTTACATCAAGCCATGTCACATTTAACCCTTCTTTAAGTGCCTTATGGTATAAAATTTTCGATGAGACCAATTCACCAACAGAAACTATCTGATCATATATATAATTAAATTCATCTTGCACTTCATCCTCAATCATCCAATCAATCTCAACAAAAGTATCACTCAAATC
Organism: uncultured Saprospirales bacterium; assembly: GCA_913061325.1. Taxonomy (GTDB): domain Bacteria; phylum Bacteroidota; class Bacteroidia; order Chitinophagales; family Saprospiraceae; genus CAJXUU01. Next base: position 6,532 of record CAJXUU010000311.1, read on the forward strand.
TGCAAATGAATCTTCATTAAAAATACCCAAAGCCTCCATGATCTTGATATGATCATCCTTTATCTTTTGCAATAATTGATCAGCATCTCCTTTTTGATTAAAATAGGACTTAACTACCTCTTCTAGTGCATTTGTTGTCTTTCCCGTTGCAGAAACAACAGTAATTATTTTTTCATTTTTATGAGCATCTAATATTTTTACAACATTAGTTACTCCTTCTTCATTTTTCACTGATGCTCCTCCAAACTTAAAAACTTTCAAATCCATAAAATCTGATTATTATTAAAAAAGATGCAAGATACTGAGTCTATATTTGGAACAACCTTATTTGGCGAAAGTTTTCATAAGTGATTCAATAAAAGCAATGAACCATTTAATAGTTTGGATAAATTTACTTTTACAAAAATAGTTTACTGTAAAAA
>CAJXUU010000312.1 GCA_913061325.1 uncultured Saprospirales bacterium
CGAGATTTCTGCCTGTCTCGTGGGCTCGGAGATGTGTATAAGAGACAGATCCTACTCTACCCAATCAGCCAAAAACAAATTAGTATCTCTGGTCCCTCCATTATTTCTATTACTTGAAAAGATTAGTCGCTTACCATCATTTGAAAACATTGGGAAGGCATCAAATACATCATCATGTGTGATTTGTTCTAGTCCTGTTCCATCCACGTTTATCATGAATAAATTAAATGTTGGTCTTCCTCCTACCTTAGAAGAATGGTTGGTTGAGAAGATCACTTTCTCTCCACTTGGATGAAAAAATGGTGCCCAATTCGCTTGGCCAAGATCAGTTATCTTTTGGAGATCGCTACCATCTACATTACAAACATACAATTCCATGTTACTCGGCATTACAAGTCCTTTTGCAAGAAGACCTTTATATTTTTTAATATCAGCATCTGTTTTAGGTCTCGACGATCTGAAGATTAGTTTTTTACCATCAGGAGAGAAAAAAGCACCTCCATCATATCCTAATTCTGTCGTTACTTGATTTACGTTGCTACCATCTATATCCATTGTATACAATTCAAGATCACCAGACCTCATTGATGTAAATACAATCTTATCTCCTTGTCTTGAGACTGTAGCTTCTGCATCATATCCTTTGAAGTCTGTCAGTTTACTCAAAATATTACCTTCAAGATCTGCAGTATAGATATCAAATGTCTCATAGATCGGCCATACATAACCTTCCGCTCTTGATGGCTCAGGAGGACAAGCGTCTCCGCCTTCATGTGTAGATGCATATATCACACTCTTGTCACCAGGTAAGAAATAACTACAGGTAGTTCTGCCCTTCCCTGTACTTACGAGTTGAGGAACATCTCTTAATTCATCTCCTACATTAGCAATGTAAATCTGATCACAAGGCGCTCCCCATGCTTCATTCTTAGCTTGGAAGACGATCTGCTTATCATCAAAACTCCAATATGCTTCTGCATTGTCTCCTCCAAACGTCAATTGCTTCACGTTTTTAAGGTGGACTTCTTTCTCGTATCTGAGTGTATCAGTATCTTCGGCAGTAGCCAATGAAGTGCTAAATGTTTGTTGAGATTTGTCTTGTTTGTTTACATCACAAGCACTAAAGCCAATTACAAGTATAAAGCAAAGTAGAATGATATTTTTCATGTTTAGTTTAATTTGATAGGTGTCTTTCAAGTAGTAACGTTTTCTAAATTAATTATACAATTTCAATTCGATTTTTTGTAGAATCGCTTGAATCGTAAAATCAGCCCTCGAATCTTCCATTCGATACACTGTTCTACGTGTTTGCTTCGCAGACCACTTGATCAGCCCTCGAATCTTCCATTCGATACACTGACCTACGTGTTTGCTTCGCAGACCACTTGATCACTTTATGATGTTTACACCATACTGCAACTCCGAAGTGAAATACACTTGTTTTTATAATTGCGGCAAAACTAAAAGAATATGTATATTATTTATAATTATTGATAGCATCTATTCATCTCGGATTCAAAATCTTACAAAACCCAAACTTTATTACCCTTTCGACACCAATAATCAAAGAAATAGAGATATTTGCCGACAGATTCGAATAGGTGGATCAAAGAAATAGAAACGACAATGAAAACATATAAATCATACACGATACAAAGTACTTCTGAGATCATAGTTGGTCTACTTTCTATTTATCCATTCGAGTCGTTTGAGGAGCGTGATACTTATATGATCGCTTATATACCAGAAGATGAACTCACTACAGAAGTAGCAAAAGAAGTAGAAGATGTTTTGAATCGGTTTGAAACATCTTTCACACTAGAAACGATAGAACCGCAAAATTGGAATGCACTTTGGGAGTCAAGTTTTGAACCTGTGATAGTAGATGACTTTTGTGTTGTCAGAGCTGATTTCCATGACAAAATGGAAAATGTTGAACATGATATCATCATCAATCCAAAAATGGCATTCGGCACTGGTCATCATGAGACTACTTACATGATGCTGTCAGCAATGAAAAATATGACAATTGTCAATAAGACGATATTCGATTATGGATGTGGAACTGGAGTATTGGCTATGCTAGCATCAAAACTAAATAGTGCAGACATAGATGCCATCGACATTGAAGAAGAGTCTTATGAGAACACACTAGAAAATGCACAAATAAATAATGTATCTAATATTAATGTAGCATGTGCCACTTTGGAGACTTTTGATGCTAAAGTCTACGATATCATCCTCGCAAATATAAATAGAAATGTACTTTTGAATTCTTCCAAAGAATTACACAACCGACTAGCATCAGATGGCGTACTTCTGCTTTCTGGTATTCTAGAAGACGATGAAGAATTAGTAACAGAAAAATATGTTGCTTCAGGATATAAAGTAGAAGAAGTCTTTTCTAAAGGATATTGGAAGTGTATTAGGCTTTCGAAATAAAAGTTTGTAATCATCTTAAATGATATCCGCTCAAGTGGACAATCATTTAACTATTCCTTCTTTGCCTCTCACTTAACAGTTGTATTCTTAGCCTATGGTGCCGTTGTAAAATGATCGGATAAAAATTAAAAAAGACATTAATAACAGTTGTCACAAGAGCAATTTTCCATTTCCCTAAAACGAACCAATAAGCACTTAAAACAATAAGAATGACAAACGGAATTAAGTGCCCAAATTCTGATTTCTTAGATTGCTCATTTAGGTTATCAATTCCATTTTTAGTACCATCAAAGTACTTCTTTTGTGCTTCTTTTTTCCTCCATACCGTAGCTAGTAAGAACTTGCGAAAGACATTGACACGAAGAAACTTGTACACTTTCTTTTGCAATGAAAAATTGGTTATTTTATAATAAGAGCTAGTGAGTAATCTCTCAGTAGGATAAATAAATCCAGCGTAAGCAAACGTCCCTGTAACAAACAGGTTCATCAATACTGCAAGAAAAATACTGATGCCCCAAGGATCAATATCCATTAAAGGAATTATCTCCGCAGTCTTAACTGATTGATAACACAAAAAGAATGACAGGAATGTAAAGAGTACTTTTTTAGCCATATGTTTTGGGTATATCGGATCTAATCCTTCTGTAATACTTCTTCCAATATTTCTTGAAAAGCTATCTCTAAAAAAGATCGTTTCTCATCATCTATTTGTTCAGTCATTAGTCGTTTCTCAAATACTTCACTAGGTTGTAAATCTTCAATATTCACACCTTGATCAAATAGATCAGAAGTATCATTGGCGCCATTTTTAAATTGTGTTCGACTTTTTAATATATGAAATCGCTCATAAGATGCATATTCAGTTACTAAGTCTTCCACATTAGCCAGCGTAGTAGAACTGAAGTCATTTTCCATCACCTCTATCTCTACAAATGATATAAGATCGTATTCTGGATTATAGTTTTCTAATTTTGATCTCACTTCATCAAATGTTCCTGAGAATTTGGAAAGCGCTCTCTTTTTAGGTACATCTACTACTCTAGGAATTGAGAATTTACCATCTTCCAACCCTACGATTAAAACGCATTTATTGTCTGTCTTCTCAGAAAAACTCAAAGCAATAGGCGAACCTGAATATCGAATCATTTCGCTTCCACCAATCATCTGAGGTCTGTGAATATGACCCAAGGCTACATAACCAAATACCGGTGGGAATATATTCGACTCTATCGCTGCTGCATTGCCAATATGGATATCCCTTTCACTATCAGAAGTAGATACTCCTTTGGCATATAGATGTCCCATTGCTATAGCTGGTATGCCTATATACTTCTCAGAACAAACTTTCCCAACCTCTGCATAGTGATTTGTTATACCCTCCTTAAGCACATCCGATCTATCTTTCCCTTCACTATTGTCTACACTCGATCGTAAATCTTTATCTCTCAAAAAAGGTACAGCAGCAACTACTAATTCGACTTTACCGTCTTGCCCCTTCACTTCTATTATCTCCTTCTCTACATCCTCCCTTGCTCCACCTATCACTGATATATTTATATGCTCAAGTATTTCCTGTGGGGCATCCAACAAGGCTATAGAATCATGATTTCCACCTGTTATTATCACTTGCGTCTTACTACCAATAAGTTTACTCAGGAAGTTGTAGTATACTTTTCTATCCTTTACAGCTGGATTAGCTACATCGAAAATATCACCTGACACAAGAAGCAGATCGATTTCTTCAGTTTTTAATAAAGTAAGCAGCCAATCTAGAAAAAGATTCATCTCATCTTGGAGACTTTGTTTGTGGAGCACCTTGCCTATATGCCAATCCGCTGTTTGTAATATTTTCATTGATGTAAAGATAGTGGTTAGAGGTGTAATAGTTGAGTTGATGAATTATTGATTTATTGATTTATTGATTTATTGATTTCATCAAACTTATCAGAGTAAAAAACTAGATTTACATTTCAGCAATATTTGTATGATTACAAAAATCAAAACCTTTTTAGGCAGCATCTCCAAACTCTTTTTAGTGAAGACTTTTATTTTCTGGCTGGTCGTTTTTTTGATCCATAGATTAACTTTCATCTTATATAATTATGTTGATTTTGACTTTAATAGTTTGACCGACATTATATTAATTTTTCAATCTGGTGTTAAGCTAGATTTTTCATTTTCAGCTTATCTCACTTTTATAAGTGTTATCATATATTCTGTTTCACTCTTGATTAAAACAAGTTACGCTAGCAAAATAATTTCAGTTTTTACTTTTTTTGTTTTAGCAATTGTTAGCTTGATTTCAACTGCAGATTTAGCGCTTTATCCACACTGGCAATACAGGATAAATTCTACAGCTTTCACATATCTTGATACACCGAGTTTGGCTCTTGCTTCTTCATCGTATGCATCCATATTCTACTATATTGTTATATCATTAGCTCTCTTTTTCATTTCAGTAATTTTATATAAAAGATTTTTTAGCCCGAAGAGTATAGATAAAAAGTCCTTTATTAATTTATTCTTTACATTTCTCACAGCATTCATTCTGATCATACCAGCACGTGGAGGTTTTCAGACTATACCAATCAACGTAAGTTCTGCATATCATACTGACAAACAGATTAACAATCATGCTGCGATTAATCCGTTTTGGAATCTTTTGCACAGCATGATCAAAGACAGTAAATCGCCAAAACCTTACACATTTTTTACAAATGGTAAGGAGCTTGAAATTATTGAGTCTCTCAAAAAGGTAGAAGACATCGAACATATTAGTTTAAAAGAAGATCCTAATATCCTTATTATTATTTGGGAAAGTCTCACTTCAAAAATTACAGAACAATACGGAGACAATGAAACAATTCCGTTTCTAAACTCCCTAAAAGGTGAATCCATCTACTTCGATAACTTTTATGCTAACGGCTCGAGAAGTGACAAAGGCCTTGTTTCAATTTTCAGTGGGTATTACCCTCAAGCAATGAAGAGCATCATGAAAGAGACTCAAAAATCAAGAACTCTACCTTCGTTATTTGGAGCATTAAAAAAGGAGGACTATACGTGTTCCTTTTATTATGGTGGGGACACTAATTTCGGAAACATGAATAGTTACTTCCTAGAAAACGGAGCACAAGAGATCATAGATGGTTCGCACTTTTCTAGAAGAGATAAGAGCAATAAGTGGGGTACATATGATCATGTAGTTTTGAATAAATTACTGGATGACATCAATAATGAAAACCAAAAATTCTGTAAAGCTTTATTCACAATTACAAGCCACGAACCATTTGATATTCCTACAGATTACAAGTTTGGAAACAGCACTGAATTGGAGAAATTCAGAAGTGCTCATCATTATACCGATGAATCTCTTCAATCTTTTATTAATGAAGCTAAAAAACAAGATTGGTGGGATAACACACTTGTAGTTATAATGGCAGATCATGGTCATCCGCTTCCCAAAATGGAAAAAATCAATGTTCAACCAGAAAGATTTAAGATACCTATGATATGGATGGGTGGAGCCTTGAATACAAAAGACACTGTAGTTACTAAAATCTGCTCACAATTAGATTTTAGTAAAAGTCTATTATCTCAATTAAAGATTGACAACAAAGCATTTACTTTTTCAAATGACATCTTCGATTCCAACAATGAAGGTTTCGCTCAATATATTTATACAAATGGCTTTGGAGCATTATCTCCTGATGGTAATATAGTATTTGATATGGATCAAAACAAGAGGATAGTTTCTGAAGGAGATAAACTTTCTGCAGACTCATTGGAGATGATTGGCAAAGCCATTACCCAACATGCTTTTGATGATTATTTAAAAAGGTAAGATATAACTTTAGTTACCTTTCTTAACAGGACGTGTTTCAGTACTAATCACATTCAACCTACTCCTGTACTCCAATAAGAATTTCTCTCTTTCAGATTTATAATGAGCTACTTGCTTATCGATTTCTAGGTCTTTTCCATTTTTATACCTATGATATGAAACAATGGTAAACTGAATCATATGATCAGGATCTGTGATTCCTAAGTTTCTTAGATATTCGACATAACGAGACCCTTCTGCAAAGTTCCAAAAGACTGAAATCCATCTTCCCAAACCAAAATGTAATTTAGTAGCTATTACTTCTTCTGGTGCATTTGTGAATTTCACTTTAGCTCCATCAGGGGACAATGCATCCAATTCTTGGATAGCTTCATTAATGTCTTTAGGAATATAAACTCCTCCTATTCTAGATTTCTTTATATTTCTTTTGTATGCTTCTTCGTAGCCTTTTTTGCCCTTGGGATATGGCGCTTTTTCTTGCGCAAAAGAAGTTGTAAATAATAAAAGAGAAAAAATGGCTGATAATAGTAACTTCATGTTCATTATTAAGGTCAATTATAAAAATCTTTAATAGATCTTTGTTGATACATCTATTGTACCTGTCTCTTATACACATCTCCGAGCCCACGAGACAGGCAGAAATCTC
>CAJXUU010000313.1 GCA_913061325.1 uncultured Saprospirales bacterium
CCTGTCTCGTGGGCTCGGAGATGTGTATAAGAGACAGATCCTAATGTGATCTGGAAAATCCAAACCATTATTTAGTGGCGAAACTTTCGCTTTCTAGAGCTTTTGAGTTTTGCTTTTCTAATGTCCAATGATCAGTCTTAGACGTTTGCAGCCATTGATCTCCAGACTTCCTGAACACTTGAATATGTAGCCGAAACTTCTCCTCAAAGGTTGTTTCAAGTCTGTCTACTGACATTGTTTTCTCCCAATTCAATTCTCCAGAAGATAGCTCTGGATTAATTTCACTTAGTTTCTTTTCCTCTTTTATTTCTTCATTCTTTGGAGAACCATGAAAGTGATCATGTCCCTTTTTATAAAATTCGATCTTCAGATATGGAAAATCAGATGCAAATGCATTTGCAAGTTCTTGGGTAGTTGTGTTATTATCTATAAACATGATGATCAATTATTTTTATTATATAATATAAGTGTCTTAAACATTGTCAATGAATACACTCCAAAATTGAGGTTCCCTAGCTATGAATAAGATGATATTAATCATTACCACACATGACTTTCATTACTAATATCAATTTTTAAAACCTTCAAATTTGAAATGGAAATTTAATTATTATACAGATATATGAATCAGAATAAATAAAAAAATCTGACCCCTTCAGACTTGTTCAAAATAGATTACTGATTCTACATCTTCAATAACAAGAAAAACTATCCACCACTATGAAAATATTAGTACCAGTTGACTTTTTTGAGACTTCGTTTGCCGCTTTTAGATATGCAGCATCTCTAGCCAATGTTGTAGATGGAGAAATAATTCTGCTCCATATCATAAATGGGATGATGAATACCGATGAGACATTCGCCCATGATACTAGAGGAAAAATAGAGCAGATTTCAAACGCAAGAATGGAAAGTTTTGTGCAAAAATTTCCTAAAATAAAAGGAGTAACCATCGAGGATGTAAAAATCACGAAAATTGCAATCTTCGGAATCCCAGGTATTGCAGTTTCTGATTATGCTGAGGATAATGAAATAGATCTTATCGTCATGGGTACAAGAGACAAACATGGCATATTCGATAGACTATTAGGGTCTGTATCGATAACTACGATCAAGGAAGCTAAATGTCCAGTCATCCTTATTCACGAAAGTACAAAGTGGAGAAAACCCAATAAAATACTATTCACTTTGGATAAAGATTCTGACTTAGAAGCGCCACTGGAGCAATTCGTAAAGTTCAACAATAAATTAAATGCTCATACGGATTTTCTACACATTGATATCAAGTCCAAAGATGATATTCAAGAACAAAAAGAGAAAATTATCAGTCGTTTATTCGAGGATGACAAAGTAAGTTTTTCTTTCGAAGTGAAGAGACTAACAGGTAATTCTCTAAAGTCATCTCTTAGCAATTACTGTATGTTTGAGAGTATAGATTTGATCACTATGGTGCATCGAAAAAAAGGTGCTTTAGAGCGAATATTCTCTAAAAGTAAAAGTGTAGAAATAGGAACCAGTTTATACTTACCAATATTGATTTTTAAAGAAACCTAAATCGAAATCATAAAAATACTATGACCGACCATTTGGCTTATCAAGTTAAGAATAAAAAGAAACCATTCTTAATCCGTTTCTTTCAAAATAGAGCTTACTCTTCTTATTTTTCCAATTAAAAAAACGGATCTCGAGAAGATTCGAGATCCGATAAAATACTAACTAACTATTAATCAATTGAATTAGCTCTTATTATTTAAAACCATAAGTGGCACATGAATCCAAGTCGCCATCTTTTTTGTGTGTCTACTTGAGAAGATCCTTTCCCAAAATGTCTTTTTACTACGATGCATGATAATCATTTCAGCATCATAATTTTCTGCATATTGAGATATTTTTTGTTCTATGTTTTGTGATTCTTCAACATTGAAGATTGTCTGTACTGAAGGAGAATGTTCCACCATGTATTTAGCGAATTGTTTCAACTCCTTCTTGTCTGCATCTGTCTTATCTTTCGTTACATATAAGCATCTTACTCTGCCAATGTGAGGTTTAATTATCTCTGTAGCTCTCCATAATTCATAAGGATCTTCATGGTTTAAGTTAGTTGCAAAGATGACATTATCGATATTTTTAAATTTATAATTCTTGGGTATTAGTATTACTGGACATGGCGCGTCATCAATAGCAGAAGTAGATATAGTGCCAAATACTTTCTCTGAAAAACTATGATTTGTGCCCTGTGTACCCATGATGACCAAATCAGCTTCTACTCTTTCGGCTTCTTGTTTTATTTGATATCCAACACCTCCGACTTCCACATTCGTAGTGACCTTTACCTTGGCATTTTCATCATCTCCATAGAATTGTTTACAGAATACTTCTAGTGCTTTCAAAGACTCTCGAGCACTATTCATTTCTACTCGCAATAATTCTGAGGTATCAATCGGAACTTCAGCGGGAACGGCGGCGGATTGTACCACATTCAAAATATGAAGATGTACTTTCTGCCCTTTCATAAGATGAAGGGTATAGTCCAATGCATCTGCTGCATTATCGGAAAAGTCAGTTGGTATTAGTATTTTTTTCATGGATCCAAGAGTTTTATATTTTATTAGAACCTAGTGTGATCAATAGGATTTGATTCTATTCCTTAATTTTTGGTTTGATTTATTATTCAAATATGGGTCAAGTGACCCCATGGATTAAATGATACGAATCATGGGTTCAAATGACTCTAATCATTTTTGTCACAACAAAATTCCATGAAATTTGAAAATACGAATAGGGTAATATCGAATGAAATACTTTATAGAACTAGATATTTTATCTTAAGAAGGACATAAATAAAAACCTATTCACCTGTTGAAGAATCACAATTTTTAACTTAAACTATAGAAAGATGGAAAATGTTATAATCGAAAGAGTAAAAACTCAAGCTAGAAGTTTGAAAATGTTATCAGATGAATTACAAGTACAGATGGCTCTTGGTAAAGCTGAAGCAAGAGATCTCATAAAAGAAGAGAAGAAAACATTGACAAAATTTATCAATGAGCAGAAAAGGGAAATCCAAAAGTCTAAAAGTATTTCTGAAGATAATAGGAAAGTTTTCTTGACTTGCATGGAAGATCTCGAAGGAGTATTGTTTGCAGAAGTGCCGACACATGTAGCTGCGTATGACGAGTATAAAAATGATTTACTGTCTAAAGTTTACAAGCTTGAAGATGAAGTTAGAAAAAATTATCCTTCTATGGGTGTAGATATGCAAGATAAATTAGATGTGTTCAAAGCAAAGATGGATGCATTCAGGGTTAATATTGCACTTCATGATAAAGATGATCCAGAAAAAGTAGAGAAAATCAGAACCGAATTCACTGAAAAACTGACTGATATAAGATCAATGCTAAACAACCGCGAACAGGCACAAACAAAACTGGATAACTTTGTAGAAGATATCACTGAGTCATTCAATTATTTAAAAAGAGCTATTGCTGATTTAGCTAATTAATGATAGAGATGAAGGATACATTGCAGGTCGGTAACACATCCAAAATCATGCGATACGAGAAAGTCGTAGCTACGCTTTTTAAGTATGGTTTTGAAGACATTCTTGCTCACCCACCGCTCGGCAAATTTCTACCTCAATCAAATATTTTAGTACCTAGTCGGAACGGAAAAAAAGTAAGTGAATTCACTAGACATGAACGAATCAGACTGGTCTGTGAAGAGCTAGGTACAACTTTTATAAAATTTGCTCAAATTGCTAGTAATAGGCCCGATCTATTACCAGAGGATTTAATTTTCGAATTAGAAAAACTTCAGGATGATGTTCCTCCTGTACCGATCGAGGATATTCTAAGTACTATCAATTCGGAGCTTTCTCGACCTGTAGATGAATTACTTGAGTATTTCAATCCTATCCCTCTGGCATGTGCATCAATGGCACAAGTCCATCGAGCAAGATTGATAGGCGGCAAAGAAGTTGTTCTAAAAATTCAAAGACCGAGAATAAAATCAACAATCGCATCTGACATTGCCATTCTAAAAAACATAAGTAATGTAATAGAAAAGTATATGCCCCAATACAAGGCCTATCAGCCTTCAGAATTGGTCAAAATGTTTGAGGATAGTATTACCGAAGAATTAAGTTTTCGGTTAGAAGCTAATAATCTTGAACATTTTCAGAATATGTTCAAGAACAACAGTAATGTCTTTATTCCTGAATTGTATAGAGAGCTTAGTACTGATCGGATCATATGCATGGAATATGTGGATGGCTATAAGATCACTGATCTCGATAATCTCAACAAGTTTAACATAACCGGAGAAGAGCTGGCAAAACGAGGAATAAGCTTGTACTTCGAACAAGTGTTCGAATATGGTTTCTTTCATGCTGACCCTCATCCAGGAAATATTTTTGTTCTGAAAGATGGCCGAATCGCATTTATTGATTATGGAATGGTCGGTACCATCATCGAGAGTGATAAGGTTCTGTTTGCTCGGATCTTACTTGCAATGTATGATAATGATGTGCAGGCACTGAAACGATCAATCCTTAAATTTTCAACAGGGCTTACCAAAGATCAAGAGAAAGCATTCGAATATGATGTTGTTTATTTTCTGAGAGAATATTCTCGTATTTCTATAGACAATATTGATGGTAATGAAGCTATGCGAGGTCTAAATTCATTGTTTTATGATTATAAAATAAAAATCCCTTCCAACCTTTTGTTGCTTATCAAGGCTCTTGTGATACTAGAAGGAGTTGGATTAAAGCTCAATCCTGAATATGATATAATTGAGAACATTGGCCCATTCGTACAGAAACTATTAACCAAAAAATACAACCCAAGTAGGTTGCAAAAGGAGCTCCTAAGCTCAATGGAAGAAACCACTTCTATGATCAAAGACTTCCCTCACGATGTGAGAGAAATTATTAAAAAGGTCAAAGAAGGAAATCTACATATAGAAATAGAACACAAAGGATTGGAGCCTTTTGGTAATAGTCTGAGCAAAAGTATCAATCGTCTGGCTTATGCTATGATATTGGTTGCAATAATTTTGGCATCCGCTTTATTGGTAATGGCTAAGGTGCCGCCACTTTACAAAGGCGTCCCTTCATTTGCAATTGGAGGATTTGTAATATCCGCTTTTTTTGCTTTGCGGTTGATTTATAAAATGAAGTGATGTAAATAAGTATATTAAAATCCGATACTAATGAATAATATATTCAAAACATTTAATAGGGAGATCAGTTGGAATACTAAGTTCTATGTTCTCCTAGTAATTTTAATGGTTGTATTTTCTTATGTCTTCAGAGACCAAGATGGTGGATATTTCCTAGGGTCTATCATTGCTTTACTTTGTGTTTTACTCCTCGACTTCTATCTTATATTATCAAAAAAATATACCGACACATGGCGTTGGATGAAAATTGTAATTGTTATTATCATATTGGCTCTTACCTTGATTAGTATGATCAGTTAATCTCAAAGTAAAAAAATGAAAAGAGTATTTAGATGGTTATTGGCTATGGTTGTCTGTGTTGTTTTATTTGGGTTATGGTACAATTGGAGATATTCTATGGGTGTAGCTCAGTCGTACCAAGTAAATGACAAGCAAAGCACATATTCTCTCTTAATTACTACTCAAAAAAGTGAATATAAAGACAAGGTTACACATCGAATTACTGATAGATTAAAAGGTATGGATGTATATGTGAAAGTTATTGACCAAACTGAATTTAGCGACATCTTACCTGGAAACTATGACGCATTTATCTTTTTGCATACTTGGGAGATGTGGAAGGCACCAAAAAATATTCAAGCGTTTTTAACGCTAGATGACATTCAATACAAAACATTTGTAGTCTCTACATCTGGTGGTGGAGATTTATTCCACGAAGGGATTGATGGCATTACCTCTGCCTCAATAATTTTGGATGCAGAAAATGATGCAGATAAAGCAATTTTATGGACAAAGAAATTACTTAGTCTTTATTAGTTTTAGAATAATTTCAACCCTAAAATATCTAAACGATCATTCACTAGTTATGAAGTCATCTTCGGTCAATATCAATTGCCCATTATAGATAGCTTTCAGGATATCATTGGAGGTGATGATGCCTACTACCTCTTCATCTTCTTCTACTGGAAGGGCATGTATATTATTTTTAACCATCAGATCTATGGCTTCTATAATTGATTGTTCTTTTGTGATTGAAATGACTGCACTTGTCATTTCATCTTTGGTCTCTATCCTACTTTCTAAGCTATATCCATTGTAATTGATAGCAAATTGATCCATCTCATGAATAGCCTCAAGGACATCATTGGCACTTATGATAGCTCTTAATGCGCCTTTAGAATTCACTATTGGCATATGATGGATTTTGGACTTGAGAAAAGCATTTATTATTTCATTTAGAGGCGTATCTTTCTTTGATACTAGCACATTCTTTGACATTATTTCTTCTATAGTAGACATAGTTAGTTCTTTTTATTACAAGATTCATTTGTAAGATCAATGAATTTCAGCCTAGATGACATGATGAAAATCATAACCATGTGTGACTTAAAGCTTGTTTTTATGTTAAATTCCCCATAACTTTGAAGGATTCTCTATCATTCAAAAATTATGGTATAATGAAAAATGATCTAGTAACTATTGAAATAGAAGGCCAACACCTTGATTGGTGTAATGAATTAGCAAATCTCAATGATCAGCTTCTTAATTATGAGAAAATACTAATGGACGTCAAATCTCCGAAGAATAAAAAAGAAATAGAACATTTTCAGAATCAGTTTTTTATCCAGAAGAATATAATTGCAAAATTGAAAAATGATATAAAACGACACGACCTGGCTATCAAAAGAGAAAAAAGTGAGGCATTCGATGAAGTCCCTCGTGCAGATTTGAAT
>CAJXUU010000314.1 GCA_913061325.1 uncultured Saprospirales bacterium
TTCTGCCTGTCTCGTGGGCTCGGAGATGTGTATAAGAGACAGCTATATAATTTGTATTAAATATTAATTATTTTGACATTGATTTTTTAAAGTTCTTAATGCTCAATGAGGCTAACATGATGTAACTAAACACAGCTGCAAGTGGAGACAGAGGTGGATTCACAATCAATACTATAAGGAAAACTAATACTGTAATTGCATGGAAAGGATTATTGTACCATGGTTTTTTCATACTCTTAACAGAAAACATCTCCAATTTGCTGAGCATCATAATGACAAGAAAGATAGGAATAGAAAAATATCCAATCTTATCCGACATTATTTTTTGAATTAACGGAACTTCGGCATGAACGGATATAAATATTCCTACCATAAAAAACGCAGCCATAGGAGATGCCAAACCAGTAAATGTCTTTTTTGATTCTAGTGTATTGAAGATTGCAAGCCTCAAAGTACAGCCCAATAAGAAAATCGTTGCAGGTATAAAATACACCCACCCTTCTCCAGGAGCTAACTTGTAATAGATAACAGCTGGCGCAACCCCAAATGTTATAAGATCTGCCATGGAGTCTAACTCTTTGCCTATGGCACTTGTAGCTTTGAGAACCCTGGCAGCAACTCCATCAAAAACGTCCAGCCACATTCCTATAAAAATGAGCCAGTAACTAATCACATTTTCTCCTAAAAGTATAGCGACCAAACCACAAACTAAATTGCAACATGTAAAAAATGAAGGAATGTGTCTTTTCAAAATACTTGATTTTCTGTTGGGCTCAAATATATCGTTTTCTTTTTGATCAATGGCTTAATTATGTGTTAAGTCAACTATATATCGAACGATGGATTCTTTAAGTTAGTTATTATGTATGTTATAAGTTCTAATAAAAGAAATTATAGAATATATCCTTTACACAAGTTCTATGAAGTATATTTGAATATACTAGAACGAAAAAAGCATCTAATGAGCATAAATAGAAACCTTAAGTTATTGACCCTTGCTATCATTATGTTTATCATTTCATCTTGTAGCCGTAACCCTGTTACTGGTAAAAAAGAATTTGTACTCATGTCTGAAAGTCAAGAAATAAATATGGGTAAAGGATATGACCCACAAGTGCTGGCTACATATGGAGTATATGATGATCCCAAAATGCAAAATTTTATTACCGCGAAGGGTAAGGAAATGGCAGCTATTTCACATAGACCGCACCTCCCTTACGAATTCAAAGTTGTGGATAGTCCGGTTGTTAATGCATTCGCTGTACCAGGAGGATTCGTTTATTTCACGCGAGGAATTATGGCCCATTTTAATAATGAAGCTGAGTTTGCAGGAGTTCTTGGCCACGAAATAGGGCACATTACAGCACGTCATTCGGTACAACAACAGACAAAGCAGATGTTTGGTCAGTTTTTATTTATAGGAGGATTGATTGTTTCTGAGGATTTTAGAAATTTTGCAGATCTTGCTAGTCAAGGAATGGGTTTATTGTTTTTGAAGTTTGGCAGAGATGATGAAAGTCAATCAGACGAATTAGGAGTAGATTATAGTTCTGAGATTGGATATGATGCAGTTGAAATGGCTGGTTTTTTTAATACACTTAAGAGAATGAGAGTTGAAAGCGGTCAAGCTACACCGACGTTCATGTCTACACATCCAGATCCAGGAGATAGATACAATAGGGTGCAAGTAATGGCTCGGGAAGAGCAAAAAGCTAATCCTAACAAACAATATAAAATCAATCGTGATTCTTATTTAAAAATGATCGATGGTATGATCTATGGTGAAGATCCAAGACAAGGATATACTGAGAATGGAGCTTTTTATCACCCAGAATTATTATTTCAATTTCCTGTACCAAGTGGCTGGAGAGTAAATAACACGCCAGCGCAAGTGCAAATGTCTCCAGAAGATGGAAATGCCATTCTTACAATGGATTTAGCGGCAGGAACAGACTTAAGAGCTGCGGCAAACACATTTGTTCAGGAAAATAAATTAACGGTTATTGAGCAATCATCATCTAACGTAAATGGAAATAGTGCATACACTTTAATTGCAGAAAGTACACCTACTCAGGCAAATGGAGGACAAGAGCAAGCGCAATCTCCAACACTAAGAATGTTAACATACTTTATTTCTTACGGTGGAAAAATCTATAAGTTCAATGGCTTAAGCAAGAAGGCTGACTTCAATAAGTACTTCTCAGATTTCCAAAGAAGTATGAAAAACTTTAAGAAGTTAACAGATCAATCCAAAATCAATAAAAAACCTACGACCATTGCAATCAAAACAGTAAAGAAGAATGCTACGCTACAAACAGCATTGGCGGGCTACAGCATGCAAGGTTCTCAGTTGAAAGAACTAGCAATCCTAAATGGTATGGAGTTAACGGATCAAGTAAAAGCTGGGTCACTTATCAAAACATTGGGCACACTTGGAGGTGGTGCAGCAGCCCCTTCTTCTAATACAGGAAATGAGAATTCTAACTCGGGTACAGGTATTAATACCAATACAAACACTACCAATACTGGATCAACAAATAGTGATGGCGGCATTAAAAATAACAAAACAGGAACCTCTGGTACGAAGGTAACTAAACCTGGAGGCACTAAAATAGGTAGCAAGGGCAAGTTGAAGAAAAAGAAGAAAGATTAGAAATAGAATACCTAATTATGAAAATAAAAAAGGAAGAATTTGATTTTCAAATTCTTCCTTTTTTATATCATTTCATTTTGTAGGTAATCGACTAGATTACGCCCAACTCTTTCCCTACTTTAGTAAATGCAGCAACTGCTTTCTCCAAATGTGCTCGACTATGGCCTGCAGATATCTGGGTTCTAATCCTAGCTTTTTCTCTAGGAACTACAGGAAAGAAAAAACCAATCACATAAATTCCTTCGTCCAATAATCGATCAGCAAACTTCTGAGATAGGGGAGCATCATACAGCATAACTGGAACAATAGCGTGCGTGCCAGGGACTATGTCAAATCCTGCTTTTACCATTTCAGATCTGAAATAGGCAGTGTTTTCTTCTAACTTATCTCTCAAAAGAGTACTTTCTTCAAGTTTGTCAATAACCTTTATACTTGCTCCAACTATGGCAGGAGCCAATGTGTTTGAAAACAAATAAGGTCTAGATCTTTGCCTTAGCATTTCTACTATTTCTTTACTTGCTGCTGTAAATCCACCGGATGCTCCACCAAGTGCTTTACCAAACGTACCTGTGATAATGTCAACTCTGCCGTAAGCATCACAATGTTCAGCACTACCTCTTCCAGTCTTACCAGTAAATCCTGTTGCATGACAATCATCAACCATAACAAGAGCTCCGTATTGTTCAGCGAGGTCACAGATTTTATCTATCTGAGCAATTATACCATCCATAGAAAATACACCATCTGTAGCGATTAATATTCTTCTTGATCCAGCTGCTTTAGCTTCTTTAAGTTTTGCTTCTAGATCTGCCATATCGTTGTTCAGATATCTGTATCTAGCCGCTTTACACAATCTTACACCATCTATGATAGATGCATGATTTAGTTGATCTGATATAATCGCATCCTCCTTTCCTAATAAAGGTTCAAATAAACCACCATTAGCATCAAAGGCTGCTGCATAAAGGATAGCATCCTCAGTTCCTACGAACTTTGCTATTCTACCTTCTAGTTCTTTATGGATGTCCTGCGTGCCGCATATGAAACGTACAGAAGACATTCCAAAACCATGAGAATCGATGGCATCTTTTGCCGCTTGTATAATTTCTGGGTCAGATGATAGACCTAGATAATTATTAGCACAAAAGTTAAGTACCTCAGATCCTGCAGTTGTATTTATCGTCGCAGATTGTGGAGTAGTGATTATCCGCTCTTTTTTATATAACCCAGCTGCTTCTATTTCAGCCAATTCTTCTCTTAAACTATTATCTATTACACTCATTTTTATTATATTTTGAAACTTCTAGATCTCTATTTTAATACAATTATCTTACTTCTGAAAACACTTCTCCTACAACTTCACAAAGTCACAACTTTATTGTAAAGGCGTAAAGGCGTTTATTTGTAAAGTTGTTTTTTTTGTAAAATGCCATACAACTTTACAACATCACACCTTCACACTCGCACATTTTCTAACATATCCTTCACCATCTTCTCTAGATCATATTTATGACTCCAATTCCAATCAGCTCTAGCATGGCTATCGTCGATACTTTCTGTCCAACTAGATGCTATATCTTGACGGAAGTCTGGTTCATATTTTACTTTGAAAGTAGGGATGTGTTTTTGGATCTCAGCAGTGATCTCAGCAGGGGTGAAACTCATCGCTGCTAGATTGTAGCTTGTTCTTATTTTTATGTCTTTTTCATCTGCTTCCATGATTTCTGTAGTTGCTCGGATTGCATCATCCATGTACATCATAGGCAGACGGGTGTCCGGTTTGAGGAAACAAGTATATGCTTTTCCTCGCAATGCAGCATAGAAGATCTCTACAGCATAATCGGTAGTACCTCCTCCTGGCAGACTTTGATATCCTATAATTCCTGGATATCTGAGTGATCTGATGTCGAGTTTGTATCTATTGTAGAAGTAGTTACTCCAGTTTTCGCAAGTCGCTTTACTCATGCCATACACAGTTTCTGGCATAAGTGGAACATGTTGTGGAGTATTAATTCTTGGAGTAGTAGTTCCGAATACGGCTATTGTACTTGGAAGAAAGATCTTGTCAATTTTCTTTTCCTCGGCAAGACTAAACATGGTGAGCACCCCATTCATATTGATGTTCCATGTTTTCTTAGGATTCCATTCCCCGTTTGCTGATAATATAGCGGCAAGATGATAGATCTGAGTGACATCGTAATCATGGATGATTTCCTTCATCCTAATCTTGTTTAAGATATCAAGAAACTCAAATTTCTCTTCATATCCTTCTATCTTGGTGATATCAGATGCCAATACATTATCAGCACCATGAATTTCTCTTAATCGCTTTGTTAGCACTTGACCGATCTGGCCATTTGCGCCCGTCACGAGGATCATTTTCTTTGACATTATATTCTTTTGGTTAGGTAAGTCAAAGTTAGGAGGTAAAAGGATATTATCTAATTTTGTGATGGGGTATTTTCTATAAAAGGTGTTAACTATTTATTGTCATTTGATTTATGGTATAATTAGAATTTAATTAATTGGTAATACACTGATAAATCCTTATTTTAGGATTTACACATGTTGGTTGTAAATGTATAAACCCATGTTAAGGATAATTGGATCAAATTTTATTTTGAGAGGTACGTTTAAAATACAATTACACTTTATTCCTTATGATATTCTTCATTTCCAACCAATTGGAGGATAATACACGTCTATCATAAAAAACTAATTGCCATGAATAGAAATATAATTTTGACTACTCTTTTTGTGATTTCAATTCAAATGATATGCTTCTCTCAATTTTTTATTGGAGCAAAAGCTGGATATACGAGTTCATGGCCAGATTATGGGGATATCGAATTACCTGAGGATGCACAGACAGATATTAATGGCTACAACATTAATGTCATTTTAAATTATAGTATAACTAACAAAATCAGCGTAGGACTAGAACCTGGATATGTAAATCGCGGAGCTGCTTGTCTACCTGGATGGTCTCCACGTTGGGCAGGTGATTCTAAGCTGTTCATAAACTATATAGAATTACCATTACTACTTAACTATAAGTGGAAATTATCAAATAAACTGTCCTTGAATACTGCTGCAGGATATGGTGTGTCCTATCTAGTTTCGGCATACAGAAGTATTCAGAATAACATAGATGAACCTGCAATAGTCACTCAACTTAATGTCTCAAATATCTTGGATAGCAGTACAAAAAGACTTGACCATGGATTCTATCTTGGAAGTGGATTTTCTTACGATCTGGGAATTGGTAGCATAGTGTCAGATATTAGGTATTATCAAGGAGTTCCGAATATTGAACGTAGAAATTTCATGAAAAATAGATCATTGAGTTTTAGTGTTGGGTATATGATAAAGATTTGATTTGTTGTATCTAAAAAAGGAATTTCAACAAATTTTATCGTGCTTGTTCTATGGATCAAACTAGTCTTAATATCATCTACTTTTGATATCAGATACCAATACATTATCAGGACTCTTAATCACTTCGTAAGCACTTGACCAATCTGGCTATTTGTTCCAGTCACGAGTAAGACTACAAATTCTACCTCATTATTTGTTAGATTGATTGAAGTAAGTTTGCTAACATGAAAAATTAGTAAAAAATGTGAAGGTTTGAAAAGAAGTGGCACGGTTATTATCAAGTTAGACACAACTAAAAAAGAGCAATTTTACAAGTCAAAAATGGATTCGAAAATGGATTTTTTTAAATGAAAAATTAAAAAGTGTTTCGTAAGTTATAAAACTGTATTTCTACAAAGGAATGATACATTAATAAAGTACGTTTTTATGTGCTGATATTTATTCATTCCTCAATAACACATAAGAAGGGTAAAGATCAAGCAGCAGAATGTTACTTTATTATTGTTTAATTCCAAAGAGGAATTTAAAATTTTTATCATTCATCACTTATGTTAGTTTGTCGTAATTCCAATCTAAGCGATTTTTCTTTATTATACCTTACTTATTATTTGTGTACCCTTTTGAAAATAATGATTTATTTACTTTTAGATCCAAAATTGTTCAGCTATTATTTGCCTTGTAGCTACGACTACGAAACTCCAAATAAGCTTCAAATTAGAAACCAAGAATTAACATCTAATTTTAATGAATAGTAAGTATAGTTTTGAAATATTATTAAATTTATACCATCACAACTAAAGCTGTCTCTTATACACATCTCCGAGCCCACGAGACAGGCAGAAATCTC
>CAJXUU010000315.1 GCA_913061325.1 uncultured Saprospirales bacterium
CGAGATTTCTGCCTGTCTCGTGGGCTCGGAGATGTGTATAAGAGACAGCTTTTGTCCATTTCCTTAAGAACCAATCTGAAGTGTCCCCATTCTTCAGAAACGACAGGTGTTACTTCTCTGACTAGTTCTTCTCTGTCTGAATATGTAGATATGAGAGATATACATTGAGTTGCAGCTTTTAATTCGCAGAATGCATGATCTGTAAGTATTTCTTCAAGACTGATCTCTGCCATGTTTACCCATCTCGGGTCAGTAGGGAGTTCTAATCCGAGTACTCTTTTATAATCTACTATTTCTCCAGACATTGTAATTGATTTTTTAGAAAGTCTACATTGAAAATATTGTATTGCTCATATCCACTAGACCAGATCACACCGATGTTATCTAAGAAGTTGTTTTTCAATAAACTGAGGTCGTCTTTTTTTATTTCGAATATGCCAGTATAAAGTGTATTGCCAGTATACGGTTCTATTGTACCACCATTTTGAATCATACTAGTACAGTAGACTTTACTGCCATCTATCATTTCAAATCTCACAGTCTCGTTAGCTATTAGCATACCATAAGTCTTTTTAGCATCCTTGGATTTTACTCTGATGTTCAACGTTATGTAGTAGTTTCTGCCAACTTTTGAGACATTTGCATTGCACTTAATAAAATCATCACGCTTAAAGTATGACTTCATTTTTTTCTGACTATGTCCAAATAAAAATTCTGATTTAACTTCTTTTTTATCAGAACCAAGGTCATCGTCGTATCCATCAAAAACGATTTCACACTCATATTTATCTCTGGGATACGATTCTTTATCTACTTTAAAACTTTTAGGATAACGGTTTACAGTTTTATTATTAAGTCCTTCAATATCATCTTCATTATTCTCTTCTAATACTTCTTCATCAGAATTATTAGTATCGTTTTTTTTAATGATGCCTCCCATGCCAGAATCTACAAGTTGTGGTGCTTCAGTCACTTGAATGAGTTTAGCGATATGCTCTTCTATATTCTTTACTTTTCCATCAAGAAGCTCCTTTGCATCAGCTATTAAGTTACTGCTTTCCTTATATGCATCCTTATTCTTCTTGACGGATGCTTTCGTTATCTTGATTTGTTTTGCAAAGTTATCTTCCTCTGTCTTTTCTTTATTTTCTTTGGCCAGCTCCTTTTTCTCTTTTAATATCTCAATATTGCCTTTAAAGAAGTCTGTATTAACGAGCAATTGTGCTTCATCACTTAAAAATGTTTTAAGCAAGTTTTGTACCGTAGCCTTTTGTTCTACAGTAAGAGGATATTTACCTACATTTGGAGCTTGAAATGCATCTAAACTGGTGCTTGTTTCAGAAACAATATTTCCATTAGAATCAATAGTTTCATTAAATTTCACAATACTCCAAGATCCGTCGGTAGCAATTAGTATTTTCTGCCCAGACTCTGTCATAAGAATCTTTTGAGCATTCAATGATGATATTCCCATTGAACAAACCATTATGATGAATACCATCAAGGTTTTAATAAGAGAATTGTAAATGTTTTTTTTTGACATGGAAATCAAATTGTTAGTGTAGATACTGCAAATATAGCTTTTAGACAAATGATATTACATTTCACATTGTTAGAATTAATTATATATTTTAAAAAATGATAATTACTTGCCACTTTTGGACTTGTGTATCCATAAAATATCATGATTTTGGATTTTTGTTTGAAACAATCTTAAAAGAATA
This sequence comes from uncultured Saprospirales bacterium, assembly GCA_913061325.1. Classification (GTDB taxonomy): domain Bacteria; phylum Bacteroidota; class Bacteroidia; order Chitinophagales; family Saprospiraceae; genus CAJXUU01. The sequence goes on from CAJXUU010000315.1 coordinate 1,725, forward strand.
CATCAAATTCTAGATCATTCATCGATGAAAAGTGGACTAAAGTCTAAATGACAGAATTGATAATTGAAATTGACAGTGATTATTTACTATTCGATAGATAATTACATATTTTACTGACCTAACTAATATTAACGTAATGAAAAAGTATTTAACATTTCTCACTGCAATTACAATATTTGCAAGTTGCGCAGATTCAAAAAAAGAAACATTGAAATTTGAAAAAGTAAAAGTTGACTATCCTGAAACAAGGATGGATGATTTAGTAGAAGATTACCATGGAACTCAAGTACCCGATCCATACAGGTGGCTTGAAGATGATAATAGTGATGAAACGAAGTCATGGGTAGTAGACCAAAATAAATCAACATTTGATTATTTATCTAATATACCATACCGTAAAGAAATAAAGGAAAGACTTGAGGAAGTTTGGGATTATGCGAAATACTCTTCACCATTCAAAGAAGGAGATACATATTATTATTATAAAAATGATGGACTACAAAATCAATACGTCATGTATGGATCTAAGGACATCAAGGCTGAAGGAGAAGTAGTATTGGACCCTAATAAGTTTTCTGAAGATGGTACTTCATCACTTGCGGGAACATCGTTTGACAAATCAGGTAGATATCTGGCTTATCTAGTATCCGAAGGAGGCTCAGACTGGAGAACAGGTTATGTAAAAGATATGGAGACAGGGGAAATGTTAAGCGATAAGATAGAGTGGGTTAAATTCTCTGGCTTTTCATGGAGAGGCGATGGTTTTTTCTACAGTAGGTTCCCAGAGCCTAAAGAAGGTGATGAATTATCAGCGAGTAACTCGCATCACTCATTGTATTATCATAAATTAGGAGATTCACAATCTGAGGATAAATTGATCTATGTTGACAATGAACATCCAATGAGAAATATTTATGCAGGTACGACTGAAGACGAAAGATTCCTAATAATGAATATGACGGAATCAACAAGTGGCAATGGCTTCTCATATATTGATCTTGATAATAATCCTGATAAAGTAGTACCAATCGTTAATACGTTTGAATCTGACTATAGTTATATCGATAATGATGGAGATAACTTACTCTTGACAACAAACGATGGTGCTCCAAAACAAAAAGTAATCTCAATTGATCTGAATAATCCTGCAAAATCCAATTGGAAGACTATAATACCAGAGAATGAGGACCCATTAAGGGGTATATCTATTGTAGGTGGAAAAATGTTTGCAAGTTATATGCACAATGCTAGTTCACAGACTAAAGTATTTGATATGACAGGAAAGTATCTTATGGATTTAGATTTACCTGGAATAGGTTCCGGAGGTGGAGTAGGTGGTAAAAAAGCTGATAATATAGGTTTTTATTCATTTACATCATTCACAAGACCATCGACTATCTATAAGTTGAATACTGAAACGATGGAATCTGAAATATTCAGACAACCAGATGTTGATTTCGATTCTGATGCATATGAGACTAAACAGATCTGGTATACTAGTAAGGATGGTACTAAGGTGCCTATGTTTGCTACAATGAGAAAAGGACTAAAAATGGATGGTAAAAGACCTACCTTACTTTATGGGTATGGAGGTTTTGATATTTCGATTACTCCATCTTTCTCATTGACAAAAATTCCACTTTTAGAAAATGACGGGATCTACGTTGTTGCTAATATTAGAGGAGGTGGAGAATTTGGAAAGGACTGGCATGAAGCTGGAACAAAGGAAAGAAAACAAAACGTATTTGATGATTTCATTGGTGCTGCAGAATATCTGATTGAAAATGATTATACTTCTCCCGAGAAGCTTGCTATAGAAGGAGGATCAAATGGCGGTTTACTAGTTGGAGCTTGCATGACACAGCGTCCTGAGTTATTTGCTGTTGCATATCCTAGAGTAGGAGTTTTAGATATGTTGAGATACCATGAATTTACAATAGGGCATTTTTGGGCTTCTGATTATGGTAGATCTGACGATCCAGAAGCATTTAAATATTTGATGGAATATTCTCCACTGCATAATGTAAAAGCAACCGCTTATCCAGCAACCATGGTTATGACTGCAGATCATGATGATAGGGTAGTGCCAGCGCATTCATTCAAGTTTGCAGCAGAACTACAAAAGAAACATACAGGAGATAATCCAGTAATAATAAGAATAGAAACAAGTGCAGGACACGGAGCTGGGAAGCCGACTTCAAAAATCATAGAAGAAGCTTCTGATGCTATTGGTTTTATGTTTTTTAATATGAATGAGGGTTATGCAAAGAAAGTAGAGGGATAGATTCATTGCGAAATCGCATGAATCGCAGAATCGCTTTTGTCATGAATAGAAAATAATATAAGATGAGGTTTCTTTTCGTAAGGAACTTCATCTTTTTTCTGTCCCCAATCATAATGGCCGTCAAAATTCATTTGGACGATTTGTAAGGCTTATAAGAGCCAAATAAATTTGGCTCGCCATTAGGCTACACAATCACTTCGTCATTAGAAATAGTACCATCGATCCACTCAGCGGCTTCTTCTATACTTAAGGCATTTGCAACTTTATATTCCCCTATAGATTCTCTTCGCAGAGCCGTGAGGTATGCACCAGAGCCCAATGCTTCGCCCAAATCATGTCCAATAGTACGGATATATGTCCCTTTACTACAGTCAATAAAAAGGTCTAATTCAGGAAGATCAAAACGGGTAGCTTTGCATTCATTTATTCTAAGAGATCTCGCTTTTCTTTCGACTGTTATTCCTTTTCTTGCAAGATTGTATAGTTTTTGCCCTTTGATTTTGATCGCTGAAAACATAGGTGGGAATTGTTCAATATCACCTCTGAATAGTGGAAGTTTTTCCTCTATTAAAGCTTCAGTAATATGTTCTATTGGGAATTGTGCATCTTCATCACTTTCTGCATCAAAACTAGGAGTAGTAGCGCCTAGTTTTAAAGTTGTTGTATACGTCTTATCCATACCCGTCATTGTATCAATACACTTGGTATACTTTCCAATACAAAGGATAAGCAAGCCAGTAGCCATAGGATCTAATGTTCCAGCATGTCCCACTTTTATTTTTTTTATCCCTAGTTTATGCTTGATTGTGAATCTTAGTTTATTCACGACATCAAACGATGTCCATTCCTTAGGTTTATCAATAAGGAGTACCAAGCCAGCTTTGAATTCCACTTCACTCGGCAAATTGAGTTTTGAAACTATGTTTTGAGATTGTATGACTGGTAGTTCTTTGATATCAGTAGATTTTTATAATTGTAATTAGCTGAAGAAAATGTAAGCTATACCTATGATCGCTACGGCAAAACAATAATAACTGAAATACTTTAATTCTGCCTTTTTGACAAGAGCAATCATCCAATTACAAGCGATCAAACCAGTTAGGAATGCAGCTATAAATCCGAAACCTAGTTCTGTGATATTTGCGGAAACTAGCGTGAATGAATCGTCCAACAAGTCTTTTGCCATCTTACCAAAAATAAGAGGGACAACCATCAAGAAAGAAAATCGTGCAGCTTCCTCTCTATCTATACCAAGCAATACACTCGTAGATATAGTAGCTCCTGATCTACTTATGCCAGGTAAGATTGCTATTGCTTGTGAAATACCAATTAAGATTGCTTCGAGAGGTCCTACTTTCTTATTACTACTCTTTGCGTTATCTGCAACAAATAATAATAGACCTGTCAATATCAACATACTACAAACAAGCAATAAGTTCTTATTAAATAATGATTCTATAAAGTCCTCCATGAAAACGCCAACCAAGGCAGCTGGAATCATTGATATGATAATGTTCATTACAAATGATCTGGAATACTTGCCATCTGCAGAAAATGCGGACTTTACAATATCCCAAATGAACTTTCTGAAAATCACCATAGTACTCAAGGCAGTTGCAAAATGAAGCACTACTGTCATAAGCATAGACTCTTCTCCAACAGCATTTTCTCCCAATATGTATTTAGCTATTTCTAAATGGCCACTACTGGATACGGGTAAAAACTCAGTCAGTCCTTGTACAATTCCTAATACAATGGATCTTATAATATCAATCATGAAATATGGATATGTGGTCGATTATGACCTAGAGAAATCTACTTTTTGAATATTGCTAATACTTGTACAATCAAACCAGCTATGATAAACATTGGTGCAATCAATATTCTACGTGTACTATAGATTACACTCTCATCAAATACATTCGGATCATCATTGTGACCACCTGCCATAAGAAAGAATCCAATCACCATAAGTCCAATACCACCTAAGATATACATGTAAGTAGTCTTATTGAACAAAAGACCTTCTGGTTTTGACTTGCTTATGCTTGCCGTAGATGACCCTTTTGCAGAACTAGCTACTATAGTGCTCTTAGTAGGATTGATTGTTGATTTCTTTGTTACCTTCTTCTTACTCATAGTGACATTTCTTTATCGCTAGCAAATATGACTGTTTTATTTAATGTATCCAAAAGAATACGGGGATTAACATGTTGTTATATAGGAAAGTAGTTTCTTTTACTCAATTCAACAATTAGTCAATTCAACAATTCAACTATTCTTTAACTAAACAATAGCAGCCCTCTGCTCTTTTATCCCAGCATCCTTTATATACTCATCAAACTCCTTCAAGCTATCTACAAAACCTTTTGGTCCGATCTCTATGACACGATTGGCAATAGATTGTGTGAATGTATGATCATGAGAAGTAAAGAGAATGTTTCCTTTGAAATTCATCAATGAATTGTTCAATGCTGTGATCGTTTCTAGATCTAGGTGATTTGTAGGATCATTAAGCATAAGGACGTTTCCTTCGGCAAGCATCATTCGACTAAGCATACATCTTACTTTCTCTCCTCCAGATAGTACATTTGATTTTTTGAAAACCTCTTCTCCAGAAAACAACATTTTACCTAAGAATCCACGGATATACATCTCATCTTTCTCTGTAGAATATTGTCTCAACCAATCCATAAGATCCATGTCAGCAGAGAAAAAATGTTCGTTATCCCCTGGTAAATAAGAAGTCGTAACCGTTTGTCCGAATTCGTATGTACCTTCGTCCGCTTTAAGATTGCCAGCGAGTATTTCGAATAATGCATTGATAGCACTGTCTCTTATACACATCTGACGCTGCCGACGAAGAGG
>CAJXUU010000316.1 GCA_913061325.1 uncultured Saprospirales bacterium
CACTATCCTCTTCGTCGGCAGCGTCAGATGTGTATAAGAGACAGTCATTTGAGAGCTTGGATAAATATCTTATTCCAGAAATGACCAGAAATAAAAACCCATAATATAAAGAGGCGATTATTAGAATTTGTATCTTCTGTGTATTTAATACAAAAAACAGAGATTCTTAGAAACAGTAAGAATTACCTCATAATGAAGTGGACCAATTCAGCCTCTAGTCATCCACTTATCCTTTATTATTTCATACCTGATTAGTACACTCGACATCCAAAGTCCAAGAAGCGTAAAACCAATAATAGCAGGATAGAACACCATTCGTAAGGTGTTTTCCATATCCTCTCCACCAAGAGCTGGATTGCCTCCATTACCAGGATGCAAACTATCCGTTAGTCTTGGAATGATGAAAACTAATGGAATCAATGCTGCAAATGCAAATATGTTATAACTCGCTGATAACTTAGCCCTTCTATCAATGTCATTAATACTACTTCTTAAAATAAGAGATGCAACATAAATAAGCATCGCAACTGTTGACATGTTCAGTTTCACATCAGTTGTCCAGAATGTACCCCAAGTGAATTTTGCCCACAGTGATCCAGTGATGATCCCTAATATGCCAAATAACACAGCCACATTGACCAATGAAGAAGCATAAATGTCATACTTAAGATTACCACTACGTAGATACTTAATACTATAGACCAATGAAACAATCAACATGATAAACATAGAGAACCAAAGTGGTATATGAAAAAATGTATTTCTTATTGTTTCATGCAATACAGATCGATATGGAAACTGCATTCCTGGTTTATCAACCAAGTTTGCAATAGGGTTTAATTCCCATTCTGCATTATCATTTCTCGGATCCAAATCACTTCTTACAAAAACTGCATCAGGAAGAATGGCAGGTCCATCTTCTTTATTATAAAGTACCAAAGTCAGCGACTCAAACGTGTCTCTTTGAGGAAAATGCTCTGGTATATCAAACGTAAGATCTATCTCAGTATCATTGACAATATTTATCTTTTTAGCTTTTACAGAGCCTATCGAATCTAGTTTCAACCATGCAGTATTTTCATTATCAATAAAGTTAGTATTGTATCCTTTGATTCTGAATTTGTGTGTTTCTCCGTGAAGTATTCTCAATGAATCATTTCCATTTTGACCAATAGACATTGGATCCATTCTAAGTACGCCTGGTTTCAATGGTGTAGACATGCCTATTACTACACTATATATAAGGATTGCAATCCCAAGAAATTTCCACCAATTTTGTCTCATAATTTCAATTTAAAATCATTCTTTCCATAATCCTGGAAAAATCAATACGATCATTCCTATCAATAATAAATCAATCCCTCCAAGGATTACCAAATCTTCATAGATCTCACTGTCATTGATCAATCTCATAGCTACAGCCGTTGTCCTTTCCATTATCAATACACTAGGTAATACCAATGGTAACGATAAAATGGACATCATCGTAGAACTAGAACTACTAGATCCAGATACAGAAGATACAAATGTAAATACAGAAGATATTCCTAGCGCTCCTAAAAATAGTGCCTTCATAAATAACGATACATCTTTAATAGGATTACCTAATAAAACTGAAAACACTCCAATAACTGAAAAAGAAAGAAAAAGTGTGAACAGATAATTATAAATAAGTTTCGCTACTATAACTTCTAGAGGACCAAATAATGAATAGTAATATAAATAAGTCTCTTTTTTTTCTTGTATAAATGACTTCACTATAGCATTTAGTCCTGCATATAATACTATGACCCACACGAGAATATTCCACTCCATGGCTTTCAATTCTCCAAATGACTTATATATAATATAGGCTGATGTAATTGCAAATAAAAAAGTACCTCCAATTGCATACTTCTGACGCAACTCGATGTCTATGTCCTTTTTTATGATGGCCAATACATGGGATAAATTCATGGTGCAAATATACATACCCAATCATAATATGATCTATGTATCATCACAATCTTCAATGAATCGTACTCGTTTATTAATAAATATTGAATAGAATATCACTTAAAAAGAAAAATATAACTATAAACAGCTAAATAAAAGAGTATAACATATTACATTTTATTGTAATTTGTTTTACTTTTGTTGCAGTCTCAATATTAGAATACAACTATGAATAGAATACTTGTTTGTTTATTCCTTTTAATTTTTGCCGCTGACCTATCAGCAAATGCTCCTTATTTCCATGATGTGAAACCAGATAAAGGTGAAGGCATCTATTCACTTCTCAGAAAGTATGATCTTATGATTCATCCTTGCAATAAAGAGAAATTTTTGGAGCTAAATAACTTAACTGAAAAATCAGTTCTTCTAACTCATAAAAGCTACAAGTTGCCTATTTACATTTATACCTACAATGGCAAAAGTATACGCTCTACAATTGATGTTGATAATTGGGAGAAGGCGGTTAGAATAAAAAAATACAATGAATCCATCCTCAAGAAGGGAGCTAGAAGAACTAACTATACAGATAGTAAAATATTATGGGTGCCTTATCATGAAATAGCCTGTACCATTACTGAAACTGAACCATCAATAAAACCTAGCAAAATTGCACCCATCAAAAGCAATGCTAAACCCAAAATTAATAAGATTAAACCAGCTGATAAAAATAATCTTTATGTCAGTCTATTCGGAGAAGAATATGCAAAAGTAAAGGTCCTAGACAAATCTCTTAAAAACAAAGTATACTATGTTGTAGCCGGTCATGGAGGTCCAGATCCAGGTGCTATGTGTAATGACTGTCTTGACAATAAAAACTTATGTGAAGACGAGTATGCATATGACATCGCTCTTAGGCTAGCGAGAGATCTAATGCAGCATGGAGCCAAGGTACATGTAATTATTCAGGATGCCAATGACGGGATCCGAGACGGTGAACTTCTAAAATGCGACTACGACGAAAAGTGCATGGGTAAGTTAAAAATACCAAGAAGGCAAAAAGCAAGACTTGTTCAAAGAGCCGCCGAAATAAACAGACTGTATAGAGGCCACAAAGCACAAGGCATAAAGTATGAAGATCAAGTTGCAATATTTCTTCATGTAGATAGCAATAGTGCATCAAAACAACAAGATGTGTTTTTCTACCATCATAAAAAAAGTAAGACGGGTAAAAAACTAGTGAAAAAAATTAGAGATACTTTCCAAGAAAAATATGATAAGTACCAAGCAGGGAGAGGATATCATGGAACAGTAAAATCTAGAGGACTGTATGTAATAAACTATACGCAACCAACAACAGTTTTCGTAGAGCTCGCCAACATCAGAAATAAAAATGATCATAAACGAATCCTATTTAAAGAAAACAGACAAGCTGTGGCCAATTGGTTGTTCGAAGGTTTGACAAGATAATAGATGATAAGTCTATTTTTTAATTCTAAGACTCACCTGTTATGAATGAACAAGTTTTTGAAAAATTCCCAGAATTACAAACAGAGCGACTACACTTAGTCAGACACGAGTTAATACATGCTCCAGATATGTATGAACTAAGAATCGACGAATCTGTCGTTCAGTTTCTTGATACTCATCCCCCAAAGGGTATAGCCGATATAGAAGCTAAAATCACTGAAAACAGATCAAATTTTGATGATAAAAAAGGCATTACATGGATCATTAAGATGAAAAGATCAGATGAAGCGATTGGTTACATGGGTATCTGGAGAATAGATAAACATAATAATCGGGGAGAGTTGGGCTATGCCCTCAAAAAGCAATACTGGAAAAAGGGTATTGCGTCAGAAGCAGCTAAGGCGGTTATCAATTATGGTTTTTTGAAAATGGAATTACATACTATAATGGCGAACACCAATCCATTAAATGTTGGTTCCAAATCCCTATTAACTAAACTTGGGTTCATTCATGAAGCTCATTTTAGACAAGATTATTACTTTAATGGAAAATACCTGGACAGTGACATCTATGGGTTAATCAAAGAAGAGTGGACACACGAGTAAGACCAGATCTATGGACATGCCTCTTTCTCCAAAAGAGAAATATCTAAACAGACATGGTATAAGATATAAAACCTCCAGTGCCGAAGTTTGCACATTTATCAATGGCTTACCACAATTTATTGGGCTACCAAAAGATGTTTCGCAGAAAAGCAAAAAGAGAGAAAAGGTCTGGTCATAAATCCGACACCATTAGATTGCATCCTCTAATATCAGCAGCATCTAACCTTCCGAGAACTTCAAAAGATCCGTCAGCATACACTCTACCTAAGTCTTGTGTTTCAATAAAAGCACAAGAATCTATATTAGCAAGATCAATTACATTAATCACTCCTGATTTCCCATATTGTGCATCACAAAATGGGTCGGTTATCTCTTTAGCTATAACTTTCATTGATTTAGATGGTAAAAATTTTCCATCTTGCTTTGAGTAGGCTTGAGAAAACAATTCAGTCATTCCATATTCAGAATGTACTTTATTAACTCCAAATCCATTTGCTAATAGTTTTTGCAATTGCGATTTTGTCATTTCTTTTTTACGGCCCTTCATTCCTCCCGTTTCAATGACAATTAATTCAGGAAAATCATTTTGATACTTATCCAAATAATCCAAAAGTGCAAAACTCACTCCAAATAAAACAGTTGGAATCCCTTCTTTTTGACAATGCTCAAGCTTTATAAATAATTCATCATGATCGTACAAGTAAAACCCACTCTCAAAGATAGACTTATTGATAAAGTGCTCTACCATAGCCACTAAGGAAGAACCCCCTCGTTCTAAATAATTTGGCAAGAGAGCCAAATAGCAATATCCTTCAACAGAATTATAGAACTCGGAAAAGATTCTTTCAGTATTCTCATGATATAGATCCATATCAAAAACTAGATGGCGTGAAGGTATAGAACCTGTTGTACCGCTACTCGTAAAAATATGGCTTTCATTCCCATCTTGCGAAACCACGTCATAATTTTTAAATGCAGAAATTGGCAAAAACGGGATGTCGTCTAAAACATTTACATCACTTACTTTTATATTCAATGCATCAACCCATGACTTATAAATAGAATTATTTATATATTGAAATCGAAATAGATCCAATGTTGCAGAATTAAAAGAGTGGTTATCTACAGACAGTAAATTTGATATGAGTTGTGTTCTATTCAAAGAGAATCTCTTAATTATTTATTGCAAAGATATACACTCAATCGAACTGTAAAACATAAGTACCAATAAACACGTTTTTAAAGTATGAATTTGAAACATAAGATATCATTAATAATATTAGTCTTTTCCGTTTTAGGCATCTATTCTTGTATTAATTCACCAGATTATTCTGATAAGCCAACACTTGAATTTGTATCTCTTTCTAATCTTCAGATGTCACAACGACCTCTAAATAGTGACACCACAATAGTTTCACTAAAATTTACTGATGGTGATGGCGATATAGGTTTCAGTACTGACATACCAGGTGAAAACATATTTATTATTGATGATCGTACGGGAGAATTCTATGATAGATTTAGAGTGCCTGCCATTCCTGAACAAGGAGCTAATAACGGTGTCTCAGGAACAATAAACATGGTTGTCCTTAACACTTGTTGTATTTTCCCTCCACAAGATTCAATTCCTGCTTGCGAAAGCCCAGCGCAATACCCAGATAATGATCTTACATTCACTATTTATATGGTAGATAGAGCTGGAAACAAAAGTAATGAAGTAAAGACACCTGTGATAAAACTGAAGTGTAATTAAAGTGAGCGTTTATATTTTGATTTTATGAAAAAAGTAATAATCACTACCGAAGATGATTACAATATCACAACGCTCATATTAACTCCAAAATCCTCCTCTCCCAAAGCCGTTATTCAGTTTCATTCTGGTACTGTTACTAAAAAAGAATTCTATTTCAAGCTAGCTAATTATCTAACTGACCAAAATTATATAGTTGTTCTTTTCGATTATCGGGGAGTTGGCGAATCAAAACCTAAATCCTTAAAAAACTTTGAAATGAGCATTTCCGATTGGGGAGAGTATGATTCAAGTTCTGTCACTTCATGGATAATAAATGAATACCCTCATCTTAAGATACATCTTTTAGCGCATAGTATGGGAGGTCAGATATATGGCTTGATGCATCATTGGAATGCTTTTGACAAAGTAATCATGTTGACTACTTCCTCCGGAAACTTCAATAAATTCACCCCTAACACTTATAAATGGAAAGTAAAATGGACAGCAATTATGTTATTCCCATTGATTCTAAAGATATTCAATTATTTACCTGGCAAATATGGCGTAGGAGATGATTGGCCTAAAGGTGTTGCCCAAGATTGGATTAAAAATAGTAAAGAAAATGGATTGATGCCTAATTTCCTTCATCAGAAAGTGAGCAAATCCTATTACCATAGTATTGATAAAAAGATTACGGCTTGGTACTTTCCTGATGATCCGATGTCAACTCCTGAAACGATCAAAGAATTGGCACTCTCTTATCCAAAAGCAGAACTCAATATCAAAACTATTCACCCTTCAGATGTAGAATTAAGTTCAATTGGGCATTTGGGTTTATTTAAAAACAAGGCGAAAGAAAGACTTTGGCCCATGTTGGTTAAAGAATTTGAATCTTAGTCATTTAATTTCAATATACCACATAAAAAAACAGGTACTCTCTCATTAGAGAATACCTGTCTATAGCTAGGATTTCAGATTCAGTCTATGAGAAACATTACTCTGAAAATTCTTTATGTTAACTTATGCAAGGTTTTTTAAATCTCTG
>CAJXUU010000317.1 GCA_913061325.1 uncultured Saprospirales bacterium
ACGAGATTTCTGCCTGTCTCGTGGGCTCGGAGATGTGTATAAGAGACAGTATATGTACTGACTGTCGAGCTTATGTAGAAGATCCAGATGATATTCTGAGTAAACCGCTCAAATGTGGCTACGACCCATATACAGGAGAATGGAGTGAGTGGAGTACCAATCCGCTGAAGAAAAAAGCTATTGAATTTTATGGGATGTGTGAATTAGTAGAAGGACAAAATAATGCTTAATTGTGTGAATGCTTAAATGGCATATTACGCCTTTGTTTTAGGTGCGCAAATTGCGCTGCATACTGTGCCATAGTGATTTTAATATTGATATAATTATTATATTCATCCTTAAATCGAATAAGATGATATAAAATTGATTCAACTGCTATTTCAATCATGATAGCGGGAGACAACGTCTAAACAAAACAATCTTTTGTTAATCCTGTTTGCACAATAATGTGTTAGCTTCAGGTCTCCTTAAAGATGTTGATGTGATTAACCAATTAATATTTTTTCGATGAAAAAAAATAATTTATTTTTTTCAATGTTACTTTTGTTTTTCTGTTATAATTTAAATGGCCAATGTATTGAAGTGGGGGATCTGAATGATCCTCATCCAAACTGGGAACATCTAGATGCTATGAATATCCCTTGTGCTTGGTCCATTACCAATGGAAGCCCTCAAATAAAAGTTGCTGTTGGAGATGAAAATTTTGACGAATTTCATTTAGATCTTACAGATAAAATAATTGAAATTATCGAATATCCTATCTCAGGAAATTGTACTACTTCTAGTGTTGATTTTCATGGCACTCAGTCGTTAGGAGCGGTTGCTGCAATTCGTAATAACGAAATTTGCGTTGTTGGAAGTGGAGGTTTTACTATGGTAGGAGGATTTTGTAAGAAAGTAAGTGATGATGTTATTGATGATATGGTTGTAAGAGACTATAAAATTATCTGTGTTTCAGCATGGACCCCAGGTGCAATAACTAAGGCAAAATTAGAGGAAGTAACGGCAAAGGGAGTTGTAGTTTTAATAGCTGGACTTGATCAGCACCATCAAGCTGATGACACAGATGGATATCACAGTGTGCCAGGTGTTATTCATTGTGGTAGGGCGAAATTAGATGGTTCGTTTTGGCAATATAATAAACACCCGAATACTGATCTTAATATGAATTTAGATGTTCTAGCTGTAACTAAAGACATGTGGAGATTGCGTCCAGGAAGTTCATGTAATATGACTGATACGGGAGGAACATCTCTTGGTACTCCTTACATAGCAGGTGTTGTTGCATTGATGATGGATGTTAATCCATGTTTGTCGCCGTCGGACTATGAGGAGATTTTGGTAGCTACATCAGGCGCTATTCCTGTCAATGCCCATGAAGGTGCCACTAGAGGAGGGATCATTGATGCTTATGCCGCAGTGCTTATGGCTCAAAATTTTCAAGGAATAGATAAGACATGGTCTGGAGATCAAACCATAACTATGGATCAAGTGTCGGGTAACCTAACTGTAAAATCGAATGCCACTATAACATTAGAAGGGAAACTTGTTATGGCATCAAATAGAGTGGTTACTATTGAGTCAGGAGCAAGACTTGAAGTAACTGGAACGATAGAATTAGGTGATGATACTCAAATCATTATTCAAAGAGGAGCTGAAATGAACGTTAATGGTGGTACTATTACGAATGCTAAGGGACCTAACGTATGTATGCAAGCTGATCAATGGGATGCCATTGTGATAGAAGGTAATGCAAATCAACCTCAGCAACTACCAGATAATGTAACTGATCCTAATGGTAATGGAGTATTGCATCTGAAAAATGCAACAATTGAGAATGGCCATACTATGATCACAATGAAATGTAGACATATCCCTTATCCACTTCATCTGGAATACTGGGGTGGTCATGTAACAGCTGAAAATACTACTTTTAGAAATACAAACAATTTTTCTAATTATGCCCGTGTTGTAGAGTTTATGCAGTATTTTCAGGATGATCAAAGTAAGTTTACTGGATGCACCATATCTAATGTAGCAGGAGGTATGACGCATTGGAGTAATTTTGGTGTAACATATGAGCGAAACAATTTTGATTCATACCAGCAACATGCTATACTAGCTTATGATGCTCAGATAAATGTTGTCAATGGGAATATTTTTGAAAATGGATTTCATGATAATCCTGAACAAGCAGCTATTGATTTAAATCATACTTTCTCATTGAACAATGGATCAATTATTGGAGATTATATTGATGGTCATTTACCCAATCAATTTTATGGAGGATTTCACTCATTATATTGTAGTGCAGGATTTCCTGTAAATTTACCTAACATAGTAGAAAATAATATTTTTGTAGGAGGTAAATCTAGTATTTATTTTGATGGAATATCTAGGCATAAAATTCAAGGGAATGATATTATAGGATCTGCACATGGTACAACTGTAAACGCTAATGGTAAATCTTTGAATATCCAGCGAGATAATCAATTTTCAGAAACAGATGTTGGTATATATGCATTTTATAATAATGGTGGATATCAATTTTTGTCTAATTGTTTTGATGAAACAAGAGAATTAGATGTAGGAATACATGGAGGATTAATATATACGGATCAGGGTGCTATTAATATTGCAGCATCTAATATTTTTTCTGAGAAAGTCAGTAAAAGGAGAATACGAATGACAGAAATACCAGTTGTTGTTGCCCCTGAAGATTTTCAATATTTCATGAAATTTGATACCCCTCCTATAATTGCAACTCAACGAACTTTTCCTAGAGTTTTCATTAACGATGTTCATCTAACAGATGTTCATGTAGCTTTTAAGTCTAATTCATTTGTTAATGCAAACTGCGGTTCTTCGGCCTCTCCTGGGCCTGTAAATGTAACAACTTACGCTTGTGATGTTCCAGCTGATTGTGATGAAATTTCTGATTTTATATCTATTACTGAAAATGACCTAGCTAACGAAATAATATATTTGCAATCTTTGGTTCAAGGGTCGGCCGATTGGTACATATCTAAACATAAAATTACAGAAATACTAAGGTGCATTCAAGATGCAAAGAGAAAATTAATATCCTGTAAAGGAAAGGACAAAGATTATGAACCAATAAAACAAGTATTCAGCAATGACGATTTTGAATACCAAGTACTAATCTTTGGCACAATGGTAAGGAATCAAGACTATTCCATTGCAAGAAATTACCTAAGTGAGATTTCTACATCAAATGAAGAAAAGCTTGATTTTGTTACGACTCAACATATCAATCTTGATAGATTAGAAAGTTACAATCATACACCATCAGCTGGTGATTTGACTAAACTTTATGATATTGGACATAAAACTTATCCACTATCTGCATATGCGCGATCATTATACAGGTACCTGACTGGTGATAAGATAGAATTAGAGTTGCCTTATCAGGAAGGGTATAGAAGTATTCCAAGAAGTACTGTTACTGAGTCTATGAGTTTCGTAATATCTCCTAATCCTTCAGAAGGAAGATTTAATATGCTTTATGATAACTTTCCAGAATCTTCTTGTGTTGTATATAGTAGTCAAGGAGAAATTGTTAACGAAGATTCCCAAATTTTGCAATCTGGAAATGTAAATATTGATCTAAGTAATCAAGGTAACGGAATATATTTGCTCTTAATAAGAGATAAGTCAAATGGGAAATTGTTACATTCAGAGAAATTAATTATTGTTAAGTAATCTGATTGCCAGCACTGGTTACTATCAGTGCTGGCAACTTTTAATATAGAAATGTATGAGAAAGATAATTTTGTTCATATTCGTTTTTGTTTTTGTATCAATGTATACGCAAGCCCAGGCCGTATGGTCAAAAACATGGGACTCAGGAGATACTGGGCTAACCAATAGGATCAAAAGTTCTCATTTAGTAAATGATACCTTATACTTTGTGACCTTCAATGTATGCGATTTCGATGGTCAGAGTTGGAATGAGTGTAATACGATAGGCATGATGGATGCTGAAGGGAATATCCTAAATGACAGATTGGTAAATGGTTTAAGCATTATAGAGACAGGGAAAATTCCTTGGATGATAGTGGATGATAAGGTAATACTTTTGGATGGAAAAGGAACATGGGAGACTCCAACTATGGATATTAAGATATTTGA
This sequence comes from uncultured Saprospirales bacterium, assembly GCA_913061325.1. Taxonomy (GTDB): domain Bacteria; phylum Bacteroidota; class Bacteroidia; order Chitinophagales; family Saprospiraceae; genus CAJXUU01. The sequence goes on from CAJXUU010000317.1 coordinate 4,153, forward strand.
TAGATATACATTAGATAGTTTAGCCACTTATACTTATAAGATCAGAGATAGTATTGATTTTAATTTTGGGAGTGGTATACAATCCTTTGGTGATTATTATGTCGCATCTGGATGGTATAGGATTACAGATACAGATACTTGGCCAGACTTTTTACTTTGGATCAATAAAGAAACTATGGAGTTAGATACAATAACAGAGTACCCTTTTGTAAAAGAATCTGTAGTTCCTGAATTTCTATTTGCATATACAGATAGCATATTGAGCGTTTATTTTTCGGGAATTACGATACGAGATGCCGCCCATTCAAGAGGTGTTATGAATTTTGACAAACAAAAAGATCTCACATTTATCTATCTTGATTCTATAGATCATAGGACAAAACATAGCTATCCTCATTCCGCTTTAGTGATGGATAATGGAAACATGGTGTACAAACAAGATTATGATGCAACAGAACAACCTTGGCCTGGTACATGGAATTCTGATTTTGATATTCTTTGTATTGATAATGAAGGGAAGATTAAGTGGAGATTCAATAAACCTGGGTATAGCTATGCTGGAGGTATAGCTTTTAAGGAAGTGTACAATATGTCAAAGACAAAAGATGGAGATATCCTTGCATGTGGAAAGACAATGTGGCATTCAAATTACCCAACTTTATTTGAATATAATTGGTTAGAAGATACGCTACCAACATATCCTGAAGTGTTTGATATTTATGAAGCTCCATATATCCTCAAACTTGATGGCGATACAGGAGAATTACTCTGGCAATACTCAATTATAGAATATGATGAATACGGAAATATAGGACCCTATGCACTACGACAAGTCCATGAATTATCTGATGGTAGTATCATAGGTACAGGATGGAGCGAGATCTATAATGAAAGTGGACAAAATATAAAAGACGATAGCTGGGTCATAAGGTTACCGTCCGATGGGTGTATAGAGACTGGTAACATGGAGTGTGGATTCGAAAACTATGTACCCACCTCGACAAATGATCCTATATTGATAGATATGAGAGAGGATAAGCCATTTGTGTTTTATCCTAATCCATCCTATGGGTTATACTCAGTGGATGATAAAAGAGAAAATAAGAGTAAGATATCATATGAAATATTTGAAATCGGAGGAGAAAGTTTAAAAAAGGAGAAGGATGTATACCTTGATCAGATAGATTTGACAAATCACAGTTCGAAAGTCTATTTCATTAAAATCTATGATGCTAAAGGGCATCAAATACAAACTGAGAGTTTGGTGAAGTGGTAATTTGCACACATTCACTCAATTCATGCCTCATAACTCCTGCAGACCAAAGTCTTAAGTCAAATGATAAACAATAGAATAGCTAGAAACGTATTTATTTAGAGAAGGTCTTCTATCACCTCCACTATTTATTCAATATTTCAAAGAGTAAAAATTTCAATACATTACGATCACTCATATTAAACTTTCCCATAACCCATTACTTCCTATCTAATAACCCCTTACAAAGTGACTTTCCTATCTACACTTATTTAACTACAACAATCTAGGTAATACACCCATTCTCATTATATTTGCTATTCAATATGAGATTAAAGAACCTGACTATAAAAGGCTTTAAGAGCTTTGCCAATGAAACGTCAATGAACTTCAATGATGACGTCATAGGTGTGGTAGGTCCCAATGGGTCTGGTAAATCTAATGTTGTAGATGCAATAAGATGGGTGCTTGGAGAACAGAAATCCAAGGAACTACGATTGGAGAAGATGTCTGATATCATATTTAATGGTACTAAAAAAAGGAAAGAAGCTTCGACAGCACAGGTCACACTGACATTTGAGAATTCGAAAGGGATTTTGGCTACAGAATATCAGACAGTAGCTGTATCACGTATACTATATCGAAGTGGAGAGAGTGAATATAGACTCAATGGCGTCAGCTGTAGATTAAAAGATATCACTACATTATTGATGGATACGGGTATCGGTAGTAATTCTTATGCTATTATAGCTCTGGGTATGGTCGATGATATATTGGCGGATAAGGAGAATGCGCGTCGAAAAATGTTCGAGCAAGCAGCTGGTGTTTCTAAATATAAAAGAAGAAAAAGAGAAACACTCAATAAACTAAAAGGCACAACAGCTGATCTTGATAGGGTAGAAGATTTACTTTTTGAAATAGAAGGAAACCTAAAGAGTCTTGAAAAGCAGGCGAAAAGAGCACAGAAGTATCTTGATCTCAAAGCAAACTATAAGGAGTTGGCAGTGAAATTTGCTCAAGTATCTGTGCAATCTCTTAAATCAGAATATAAAAGACTGGGTTCTGAGTTGAAATCTGAACAGGACAAGTATAGTGGTCTAGATGCTGATATAAGGAAAAAGGAAGCATTCCTAGAAAAGGAGAAAAAAGGAAATCTAGAAAAGGAACAATCTCTATCTTCCAAACAGCGAGAACTGAATGAGCTTGTAACTAAAATAAGAAATTTAGAATCTGAAAAAGGTCTTTTAGAACAAAAGAAAAAATTCAAAGAATCAAATGCGGATACATTAAAGACTGTCTCTTATACACATCTCCGAGCCCACGAGACAGGCAG
>CAJXUU010000318.1 GCA_913061325.1 uncultured Saprospirales bacterium
CATCTACTACTTCAGCTGTAATATCTGCACAACAGAACTTAACATAAGCTCCACCATCTGGATCATAGCTTGGAGAAGCTGGATTTGGACTTCCATCTTGTGGGTGGCCATCTGCATTGTATGTTGCATTTCCTCTCACTTCACAGAAATCTTCATCTCTTCTTATTTCTAATTTCACATTATCACTACAACCATCGAAACTTCCGTTGTCTATTGACTCTGCATATAACTTAGCAAATCCATCTTCACTTGTGCTTCCACTTGTTAAGCTGATTACTATGTTTTGCTTCGCTACTACTACCGGTGGTGTTAAATCAACTACTGTTACTGTGAACGGGTAGCTTGCTTCATTTCCACAACAATCGTATGCGATGTAGTTGAATGTATGTACTCCTTTTGGTGCGCCTATTAATACGAACCCATCTTCGAATGTTCCTTCGATACTTACGCCCGCTGGTCCACTTACATCATATTTTGGTGAATCATCACAGTTGTCATGCAATTCCCATGGAAGTGGCACATCAAATGATGCTGCACAGCCCCATGCATCTGTACTTACTGTAATGTCTTTTGTAATCAATGTCGGTGCTTCTGTATCTACAGCTTTGATCGTCTGTACATATGTGCTTGTTTCCAGCGTACTCCAATCAACCAACGTCCATGTTCTGATTACCTTTCTGTTTCCATTACAGCCTTCTTCACATGCCGATAATTCTTGATCGGTATATCCAGTGTATAGATCACATACGTTATTATCTACTTTCTGTGGGTGACCATTCACCAGGTATGTTGGATAGGCATGTACAAACCCTTCATTGTTTTCTATGTAGCTTGTATTTAGATTATCTACTGTCAACGGATTATCAAAAATTGCTACGATATCTTCTGGACTTGTACCATCATTACAACTAAGAACTACTGGACTCGTTGGTAACATTAGGTCTCCTATTGCTATCGGTGCAAAATTGAACTGTTGCACACATGTTGCACTTCCGTTTGCATTACTTGCCAACCAAGTTCTTAAGATAATCTGATTTCCATTTGCATCTACTGTCAACTGATCACTGAAAAATAATTCATAATCCACACATGATGTTACTGTTGGATTTGGTGTTAAATCATCACTATTCATTACAAACTCAACATCTACACATCTGAAATTACATTCCGCCGCTAATTCTAGTAACGTTGCATCACTCGTAATCTCTACTACATAATCTCCATAGTCATTTCCATTATTATTGAACGTCGTTACTACCAAAATGTAGTTTATTCCTGAACTTAACATTACGTCAAATTGAGCCAACAAGCCTACTCCACCATCATCATTGGTGATTACTAAATTTCCACAAGGATCTGTTGGATCGAAGGTATCTTCATATAAACAAAGGAAACTATCTCCACTTGGTGCTGTAAACGTTACCACTTCAGCTCCAAGAGTTGCATCCATGTCCAATGCAAAATTATAGATATCATAAGGAACATCTACTCCCGCACCACTTGGGTTGCAAGCTCCGCCTGCTACGAATGGTCTAGTAAATATTGGATCGTTTGCATCCAATGTTCCTACAAACGGTGTCTCTACTTCTGTACCGCCTACTGGGCATGCACATTCTTCAAAAACTGGTATTGCTTTTCCTTCTACATTAATCGTACTCCAACAGCTATTTCCAGTATCTGGATCTGTTACTGTGACTGTATATGTTCCTGGCTCAGTGATTACATTGCCTACAACTCCTCCTGATATAGCGATTTCATAATCATTATAACAGCCATACATATCGCCTTCAAGTAGCATGTCTGCCTCTAGTATCAACTCACAATCTTGATCAAGTGACACATTGATATTATCGTTACAAGACATTACTCCTGTTACTCCATTTGAGAATTCTACTAAAGTAACATCGAAAGTACATTCTGTGCTATTTCCGTTTACATCCGTTGCGATAAACGTATTTGTTGTTGTTCCCATTGGGTAGTAGCTACCTGATGGTAAACCTTCTGTTTGCTCTATTGATGGACCACCTTCTGCATTTGAAAATAAAATTACAGCAAATGTGCCAAATCCTAAAACATCAATATCTACAGGCTCTAGACTTACACATGGTACAGGAGTATTTCCTGAGATATAAGTAGATTCTGTCTCACCAGCTGTGTTGTACCCAATTACAAAGTTTGTTGTATTGTTAGCTCTAAGCTCTAATACATAATCCATACCTACTGGGATAGTCGCTTCAACCATTGCTGTCAAGATCACATTATTCATTCCTGATGGGACATCATGATCAACCGTTCCTTGCAATGTCATATTTGCATATTGGAAAGGTGCACCTGGCGCAATAGAATATACATTTACTGTTACCGTCTCAGTCGATCCTGAATTGAATATTCCAAAGTTTACTTGAGTAATTTCAACTGGTACAGGTAATGCATTTTCAAAATATCTGAGGTGGTTCGAAGTATTATTAGTACAATCTAAAGCTGTACTTACTAATGCTTCATTAACCGCTTGACTGCTCTCAGCATCTATTGTTCCACAATTATCCATAAAAGGGATGTCAAAGAATACTAATTCTTCACATTCTCCAGGCTCTAATTGCACACCTATATCATTTGGACAATCAATAACAGGACCTTCACTATCTCCTATAGAAATAGTTACAGAAGTAGAACTGTTTGGACATAGACCAGGTTGTGTAGTCGTAAAAGTTCCAATTGGAAAAGGAACAGCTGCTGTGCTGTTCATTGTCTCTCCATCTAATGCATTTATTCCACTATAAGTAAAATCACCTACAACAAACGATCCTGTATTAGGACCAAGATCACTCACTCTATAAGCCCATCCATCTAAATGATCCCAAGGCTCACCTGATCCGTCTGTATTGATATCGCCAAATACATCGATTACAGCGCCATTGCAGAATAACTCTACCGCATCATCACCATTGATATTAGCTGCACCATCAACGTAATCAGTATCAAAACCAAAGAATGAATTAAAATCTGTATTGCTTGCAGCCAAATAGATAAACGTACCTGCAAGAACTGCATCCGCTGGGAAAGTAAACTCAATTACTCCACCACCGTTTCCATTATTGGCACTTCCAAAGCCATAAATACTCAAATCTGGAATATCTTCTATTGCATATAATTCAATTGCTTTAGGTTGACCTCCCATAAGTGGTCCATCAATTATTCCTGTGATCATTAAATTGCCAGCACCTGGAATGGTATTGGTAATTTCATAAGTTCCATCTAAAGTATTTCCTAAATCAATTTCTCCTGACATTGGATCAAGATCTATCATAGTTTCGTCTCCCATAGTGACAGTATATGTACCGTCTACCCCAGTGGTATGCATAGCAGGAAGAATTCCGTCTCCTGGACAAACATCAGTCATTCCATAGAAGAATTCTGAATCACCAGGTTCAGCAAAGAATGCCAAATTCACATCATCACTAAATCCTGTACAAGAAGCTAAATTTAAAGTATATGTAAGTACCACTGTAGTTCCTTCTTCACTCGCGTCAGGAGTATAAATTGCAGTTGGAGAATTCATATCATCAAAACTACCAGCTCCACCAGACCATACTCCATCTCCCGTTCCACTAAGTGAAACATCAGCAATACCGCAAAGTACCATATCAGGACCTGCATCTACAACAGGAGTTACAAAAGTCCCTACTGTAGGACATACATCAGCCAATAAAGCAAAATCTGTAAGATCCCAAGCACTATAACCATTTGCTCCATCATCACTGTATTCAATTCCTATATAAACTTCAGTCCCTGTTGCGGCACTAAAATCAAATGTAAAGTCTCCAGATGCCGTTACCATTCCTACTGAAGTCCAAGCGGCTTCATCTGGACATGCATTTGCACCAGCAATTGAACTATATTGTATGTTAAGATCTGTTATACCAAATCCTTCAGCACCTGTAAATTCTAATTCTAACAAACCAACTCCAGTCATATCAAGAGGACCATAGATCAACCATGTTTCCACATCTTGCATACATCCACCGCCACAAAAACCATTTGCTTCGAAACCTCCTGTTATCGGCGTCCATTCTTCATTATCATTTGGACTGACCACATTCCATGCAGGTTCAGCACAAGTAAGTTTATCATTATCAATAATTGTAAGAATCGTGGTATCAAGATTACCAATTGCTCCTCCCACTACATTTTGTAGTACAAGTTCAATAGTTTCATTTTCGTCAATAATTGCATCATCAATTATTGTAACGCTAACACATTGAGGAGAGCCAGTACCATTTGGGAATGTGACTGTTTGTGTTGTGTATGTATAGTCCGCAGGATTATCCGCAGTACCATTAATACCAACAACAACATCAACAGAAACATCTGCTGTACCAGGGTTCAATAAATTCACACAAACACTGGCTGTTCCAGCTGCTTCATCAACATCTGCTGCATCTACTACAAACACAACTTCAGGACCGCCTCCTGCTGCTACACCTGTAACTAATATATTATCTACTCCAAATGCCTCATAATTGGCATTTGAGTTACATACTATTTTAAGATCAAGTGTAGAACCCGAAGCAATAGCCTCAGAGGTTATAGTTTGTAAAGCATACGTAAGAGTTGCTCCATTTGGAGTATTAGCTCCTCCGATAGCATTATTCTGTAATTCTAGAGGATCATTCGTAACAGGGCTGGCAAATGAAAACAGCTCAACGAATGTTCCACCATCTAAACTATATTCAACTGATAACAAATCAGACGCATCCCAATCATTAGGAACTCCTCCAAAATCTGCAGAAAACACAATATTGTTAAATCCTGCAATGTTTATCTGATCAAAAATAATTTCACCTGACGCTCCTCCATTGAACGTCTTAGGATTAGAACCTACGAATAGATAATCTCCAGCAACGTTTGTATATGGCCCACCTGATTCGTAAATTGTACCATCAGAAGGCATTGCTCTATAGAAGTATTGATCTCCAGGATCAGCTGAAGGTAACTGACTCGGGGTATGACTATACCCAGTTACGTCGGCTTCAAAACTCTGTTCGTATATGGTCGTCTGACCAAATGAAAAAACTGAGATAAGGGATAATACTGAAGCCAAAAATAATTGGCGTAAATTCTTGCAAGTAAAGCAAGATGTTGTAATTTTTCTACTGTTCATGGTAGGTTGGTTAATTTACAAAATAATCCATAGGTACTGGACCTACCTACAAAGGTAAAAATATCAACCCTAAAACTGCATTAAAAAGCATAAAAAATGCAATTTATTATATATATTTATTCTTAATATGAAGAACCCCATGCAACTGCCTAGTAATGAGGACAATAAAACACTGTTTGTGTATTTATAATTAAGTTAATATATTCCAATATGGAGTAATATACCCTATGATTTATCAAGCAATCAGCGTGTAAAATCATCTTAATCAGAATATTAATAAATAGCTAGATAATCTTAAATCTATATTCTGTTTCACTATGAAAAACTTCTCCTGCGAGCAGAGCTGTTGAAGGAAACTGATTTTGATTAGGACTATCAGGAAAGTGTTGTGTTTCGAGGCAAAATGCATTTCTTTTAGAATAATGCTGACCTGACTTTCCTTTATCATTCCCGTTTAGATGGTTTGCAGAGTAAAACTGAACTCCTGGCTCAGTAGTCCATACTTCCATCTCGATACCAGATATATCTCCGTTCACTTTTGCAGCAAAACCCAGTTGTCCTTTTTCGTAATTGTTCACTACATAATTATGATCATAGCCAAACCCAAAAGTTAATTGTTCATCCTCTTCTTCGATATCTAAACCTATTTCTTTTTGAGAAGTAAAATCAAATGGTGTCCCATTTACTAAGTTCAGTTTTCCAGTAGGGATAGTGTCTTGATTTACTGGCGTATAGTATTCTGAATTGATCTTAAGCCGGTGACTCAAAACAGACCCACTCCCTTCTCCATTCAGATTAAAATAAGAATGGTGGGTAAGATTTATAATCGTATCTTCTGTAGATTTTGCTTTGTATGTTATCACAAGATCGCTGCCTTTCAGCTCGTATGTAACCTGTGTCGTTAACTCCCCTGGATAACCTTCTTCCATATGAGGAGAAACATGCTCTAGCGTAATCAGATTTGACTCGTGTTTAATAACATTCCAAACTTGATTATGCATTGCCGAAATCCCACCATGCAAAGAATTGGGAGGATTATTTATCGCTAAGCTGTATTCTTTTTCATTAATTGTAAATCGCCCGTTGGCTATTCTGTTCGCATATCGACCAACTGTAGCTCCATGATATTGTTCATCAGCGTTGATATAACCCTCAAGAGAGTCAAATCCAAGGACGACATCTAACTGAGTCGACAGCTTATCATTGACCATAAGACTTACGACCCTTGCTCCATAATTTGTTATGTAACAAGATATATGATTGTTTGAAATAGGGTAAAGTGAGACTGGTTTCCCATCTACTTCAGAATTGAATCGATCTACATTCATTATCTACGGTTTAGACAACAAATGTAAAAAATGATTTTAGTTAAGATGTGATTTATTGAAAATGACACCTTTTTTTGCATCGTAACCTGGCGTTATACCTCTATGAATTAGGTATTGCTTATAGGGATAATCCCTTGCATCAATGATATATGCCTTGCATGCTATTGCATTCTCCAACTCCTGTCTCTTATACACATCTCCGAGCCCACGAGACAGGCAGAAATC
>CAJXUU010000319.1 GCA_913061325.1 uncultured Saprospirales bacterium
CTATCCTCTTCGTCGGCAGCGTCAGATGTGTATAAGAGACAGAAATACTTGCAGCCAAACCACCTGTTGCTTTTGTCTCTGAAAATAATTCTACAAAATCATTAATACTACCTGCTCCACCAGAAGCTATGATGGGAACATTTACTGATTTAGATAACTTTTTTAAGGCATCTATCTCAAATCCTTGTTTAGTCCCGTCTGCATTCATTGAAGTAAACAAGATCTCTCCAGCTCCTCTATTTACTAACTCATTCGACCACTCAAATAAATTTAGTTCAGTAGAGTGCGTTCCCCCTTCTACAAATATTGTCCACTTATCTTCTACTAATTTGGCATCAACTGCCGCAACTGTGCATTGAGCTCCATACTTTTCAGAGACTTCATTAATCAAGTCAGGATTATAGACCGCCGCAGAGTTAATTGATATTTTATCTGCTCCATTTTGCAATAATTCATCTACAAGATCTACATCAGCTATCCCTCCACCAACTGTAAAAGGAATATCAATCACTTTGCCTATTTCCTTGACAAGAGTGACCAACGTTTTCCTTTTTTCCAATGTTGCAGTGATATCTAAAAACACAAGTTCATCGGCACCTATATCAGCATAGTGTCGAGCCAATGTAATCGGATCACCAGCATCTATCAAATTAATAAAATTTGTTCCTTTCACAACTCGTCCTAACTTAATATCAAGACATGGAATAATTCTTTTTGCAAGCATCTTTCTATTATTTTAGAATAACCTATTAAGTTCAATTCTGTTTTCAAAAAGTGCTTTTCCAATAACACAAGCGTACATTTCCATTTCTTCAAGAAGCTCTAAATCTCTGATAGATGATACACCACCCGATGCTATCAACTTAACATCTGGAAATTTGATTCTTAGAAATTTATAAAGAACATTTGACGTACCTTCCAACATTCCATCCTTCTGTATATCAGTACATAAGAAAGTATTAGCTCCACTAATGGTATAATCCAACATAAAGTCCGATATATCCTCTTCACTTGTGCTCAACCAACCATCGATAGCAATTTTACGATTTCTAACATCAGCACCGATAATGATTTTATCTCCTCCATATTGTTTTACCCATGACTTAACTTCATCACGGTCAGTTACCGCTTTACTTCCTATAATCACAGCTTTGATTCCATGCTCAAAAAAAGACTCTATTTGATCTTTAGATTTAATGCCTCCTCCTGTTTGTACATCAAGATTTGTTTCTTGCGCAATCTGATAAATGAATTCTTTATTGGATCGTATTCCTCTTGCCGCATCAAGATCAACAATATGAATCTTCTTAGCACCCGCCTTTTCATACTTCTTCGCTATTTCTACTGGATCTGTGTTATACATTGTAGACTGGTCAAATTCTCCTTTTGTCAACCTTACACAGGTTCCGTTTATAAGATCAATTGCTGGTATTCTTATCATAATTCTAAAAAGTTTTTAAGTATTATTTGCCCTTCTTTTGACGATTTCTCTGGATGAAATTGCACTCCATAAAAGTTATTACATTGGACTGCGCTTGCATATTGTCCATCATATTCTGAAGTTGCTATAGTATGATTACAAATGCTAGCCCGATAACTATGAACAGCATATAAATAGGTAGATTTTTCAAGTCCCTTGAAGAGTAGGTTTTTAGAAAATGTATTTGTATTCCAACCCATTTGTGGTACGATCACATTTTTCTCATTGAATTTTGTGACTACACCTTTTATTATTCCAAGGCATTCAGTATGTCCTTCTTCACTTCTCTCGAAAAACAACTGCATTCCAACACAAATACCCAATATAGGTTGTTTGATTGCTCTTATAACTTCTATCAGTTCATTCTTTTTTAAGGATTCCATAGCATGACCAGCATGACCTACACCAGGAAAGATGACCTTATCAGCCGCTTGTATCTTAGATTTAGCATCTGTTAGCTCATACGTTACATCTAATCTATCAAGTGCATTCATTACTGATCTAGTATTCCCTGCTCCGTAGTCAATAATTACAATCATAACGTACCCTTAGTTGATGGAATAGAGAAATCATTCTCATTTCTGTTCTTGGCCATCTTAATCGCTCTTGCAAATGCTTTAAAAATAGATTCTATCTTGTGATGCTCATTATTACCGACGGCAAAAATATTAAGATTACATTTTGCATGATCACAGAATGATTTGAAAAAATGGTACCACATCTCAGTCGGCACATCACCTATCATTTCCCTTTCGAATTCCACATCCCAAACTAGCCATGGTCTGCCACCAAAATCTAACAAGACTTGAGCTTTACAATCGTCCATAGGAATAGCATATCCATATCGTGTGATACCAGCTTTCTTAGCCAATACCTTATTAAATATCTCACCTAATGCTATTGCCGTATCTTCAATTGTATGATGTTCATCTACCTCAAGATCTCCATTCACATCGATAGAGAGATCAATAGATCCATGACGTGCAATCTGATCCAGCATATGATTAAAAAAAGAAAGTCCAGTTTTGATTTCAGCAACTCCAGAACCATCTAAATTTATTCTTGCACTAATTTTAGTTTCGGATGTATTACGTATTGATATTGCTTTTCTATCAGCTTTAACTAAATATCTATACACCTCTGCCCAATCCTCTGATTTTAAGACAATTGGATTGCGCCAAACCCCGTCCTTATCGTTTTCTCTAGGATGCAACCATATTCCTTTACATCCTAAATTACTCGCGAGCTGCATATCACTCCACCTATCACCGATGACGTAGCTATTTTCAAGATCGTATTTACCGTTCAGATACTTAGTTAGAAGACCAGTTTCTGGCTTTCTGTATTTTGAGTTTTCTTTTTCAAAACTCCGATCTATACAAATCTCGTCAAACTCGACACCTTCTCCCGCTAAACTTCTGATTAATAATTCTTGGTAAGGCCAGAAATCAGATTCGGGATAAGAATCCGTTCCTAATCCATCTTGATTGGTAACCATGACCAACTCATAATCAAGTGTTTGAACAATCTTACTTAATGCAGAAAACATCCCTTTTGGAAACTTGACCTTACTTAAAGAATCTACTTGTTCGTCTGCAGGTTCTTCTAGTAAAATTCCATCTCTATCTATAAATAGTACTTTTTTCATTTTATCGATTTTAGGACTTCTATTAATTTTAGATTTTCGGTTTCTGTGCCAATGCTTATTCTTAAGCAACCTTCACAATTGGTAATGGACGATCTATCTCTGACTATGATTTTGTGATCGATGAGTGTCGAGAACACTTTTTTATAATCGTGAAATTTGACAAGTAGAAAATTAGCACTCGAAGGAAATATAAAATCTACACTTGATAATTCATTGAGATCTTTCTTTAGAATTGTAATAGATTTCTTTATATCTCCTACTAGTTTATTTATCCTTTCAAGTTCATTAAGTCTATCTAGTGCAGCTTCTTGATTTGGAACACTTATATTATATGGAGGTTTTATCTTATTCAATATTTCAACTAGGTATTGATTCATAAAACCCATGCCTATTCTGATCCCCGCAGCACCTAGCGATTTACTAAAAGTCTGTAATACAACTAGATTATCAAATTCACTCAATCTATTACACCAAGAATCCGAATCTGAAAAATCAATATATGCCTCGTCAACAACGACAAGATTATCTGTTGAATTGAGAAGTTTTTCAATAATCTTTGCTGGAATAACACCTCCATTAGGGTTGTTAGGTGAACAGATAAATATGAGTTTGTGGCTTTCATTTAGGATAGAAAAAAAATCATCTTCATTGATATTCATATCAGAATCAAGAGGAACCAAATCGATAGGAATATTATTGACAGCTGCACTCACCTTATACATCCCATAGCTAGGATCAAGGCTTAATATTCTATCTTTTCCATTTTCACAAATGGCTCTAATCAACAGATCTATCACTTCATCAGAACCATTGCCTAAAAAGATATTATCAAGCTTTACTGAACGCCATTCAGCAATCTTACTTTTCAATTCACGCTGATAAGGATCTGGATACCTATTATATTTCAGATCATAAGGATTTTCATTTGCATCCAAGAAAACACCTTCAGTCCCTTGATATTCTTCCCTGGCAGATGTGTATGGCTGTAATGCTAGAATATTAGGCTTAATTAATTTTTCTAATTGATTCATACGAGTTCATTTTTCAGATCCATCAATCTTACTTTGACTGCATTAGCATGAGCTTGTAAGTTTTCATTCTCAGCCATGGTTATTATAGTTTCTCCCAATTCTTGAATTCCTTTCTTGGATATACTTTGGAATGTGATTTTTCTAGAAAAACTATCTACGTTTACACCATTGTATGACTTTGCCCATCCGTCAGTTGGCAATGTATGGTTGGTTCCAGAAGCATAATCACCAGCACTCTCTGGGCAATAATTACCTAGAAAAACAGATCCAGCGTTGATTATCATTTCCACATAATCTGAAGCATTCTCACTTGCTATGATTAAGTGTTCTGGTGCATACTTGTTTATAAAATCAAAAGAGGTTTTCTTATCAGAAATAACTACTGCATTGCTATTTAACAAAGCTTGAGTTGCTATTTCTCTTCTAGGCAAACCTGAAATCTGAGCCTCTATTTCTCTATTTACTCCTTCTACAATTTCAGGATTAGAAGCAACTAATATCACTTGACTATCTGTTCCGTGTTCAGCCTGAGAAAGCAAATCGGCTGCAACAAATCTTGGCACACAAGTTTCATCTGCATAAACCAACAACTCTGATGGGCCTGCCGGCATATCAATAGCAACACCATAATTCTGAGCATAGACTTTTGCTGCAGTTACATATTGATTACCAGGACCAAACACCTTGTTAACTTTTAGGATAGATTCTGTCCCTAGACTCATAGCTGCTATAGCCTGAGCTCCTCCGATTTTATATATATTGTCTATTCCGCAGAGTTGTGCTGTCCATAATATTGCAGGATGAATAGCTCCTTGACGATTAGGTGGTGTACACAAAACTATCTCCTTACATCCGGCGAGAATGGCAGGCACTGCTAACATCAATACCGTAGAAAATAATGGAGCTGTACCTCCAGGAATGTATATCCCTACTCTTTCGATAGCGACTGACTTTTGCATACAATCTACCCCTTCAGAAATCTTAACAGATATTGGATTGACTATTTGTGCTGCATGGAATATTTCAATATTCTTTTTCGCAGTTTTTATTGCCCTTTTTAGCGCTTCTGAAACTAATGCAGATGCATATTCAATCTCCTCAGTTGTTACTTTCAAAGCTTCTACTCGACAGCCATCAAATCTTTCAGTAAATTCTTTCAATGCAATATCTCCAGATGCTTCAACCTTATCATAGACATCTTTTATAATTGAATCCAAAACGAGTGTATCTTGCTTTGGTCTAGATGTGAGTCGCCTATAGATTGAGGGGTTTGGTTCTATAAATATATTCTCAATCATAAAATCATATTTTCGATAGGAAGTACTAAGATGCCTTCAGCTCCTTCTTTTTTTATCTGGGAAATCACATTCCAAAAATCTTTCTGATTTATTACGGTATGTATTGAGCTCCACCCTTCTATCATAAGAGGCAGTACGGTTGGACTTTTTAATACTGGAAGTATAGAAGACACTATTTCTATTTTATCATCAGGAACATTGAATAAAATGTATCTGTTCTCTTCAGCTTTAAGCACCGCTCTTACTCGAAAAAGTATCTCTTCAATTTCTTCAGACTTGTCAGAAATTGATTTTTTATTTGCAGCGATCACTGCTTCTGATTCTAGTATAATTTCTTGCTCGACTAGTCCATTCTTAAATAATGTAGAACCACTACTTACTAAATCACAAATGGCATCCGCCAATCCAATATTAGGCGCTATTTCTACCGAACCTGAAATAATATGCAGTTCAGCATTTACATTATTCTTAGCAAGAAAACGCTTTAGAGTATTCGGGTACGAAGTTGCAATTTTCGCACCTTCCAATGATTTAATATCCGTATATATCATTTCTTTTGGTGTTGCGATAGATAACCTACATTCAGAAAAACCCAAACCAAGCAAATGAGTAACATCGGCATCTTTTTCAGTAATTACATTTTCGCCGATAATGGCAAGATCCACAACCCCATCTTCTAAGTATTGAGGTATATCACTGTTCCTTAAGAAGAATACCTCTGCATCATAATTCTTTATTTTTGCCTTGAGCTGTCCTTTACCGTTATCTAATTTAAGCCCACATCTTCGTAATAGGTCTATAGAATCGTCATACAATCTTCCTGACTTTTGAATTGCTATTCTTATCATTTTTTTGTTGTTATTTCACCTAATCGTTCATTTAATGCATAAAAAAATCCTGCTCAAAATGAATCAAGCAGGATTATTATTATGTATTTATATACTACAATATCACCAAAGGCTCGACTCGGTCAAGATGTTATGATGATGTATGTGTATATTTGTTTTAATCATTTGTACCGATATCTATTATTGTATAATGCAAATGTAGATCATTTTGTTTTAGTATTCATCTCCGAAATTCAGTATTATTAAAACTCAATATATAATTTCATATTGAAAGTATATCCCGAATAAATATTCGACAACAGAACAATTCCGTTCTTTAATTCCGAATAGTTTTAAAATTATATTATAGCTGTCTCTTATACACATCTGACGCTGCCGACGAAGAGGATAGTGTA